>DASPVQ010000007.1 GCA_035622275.1 Thermoplasmata archaeon
AGTGTCGGAGGGGGGATTTGAACCCCCGACCCCAGGATCTCTCCCGGGCGGCGCGTCGCGCCTCCCGCTATGAGTCCCGTGCTCTACCGGGCTGAGCCACTCCGACAGGGAACGGACGCGCCATATCGCGCCCTTCCGCGCTAGGCGGTGCCCGCGTCCACGCCCGCCGAGGGCACGGAGAGCTCCGGGGGCGCGGGCGCCTCGGCGGGGCTCGCCGGCTCCGCCGACGGGACGTCGTCCGAGATCGTGCCGAGCACCTCCGAGCGCCGGATCTCGATCTTCTTGAGCGGATAGAGGGTCTTGAGACCGTGCGCGAGCACCTTCGACAGCTCGCCCTGCAGCATCTCGCGCACGAACTCTGGGCTCGTGCGGCGCGCGGCCTCCTCGGTGAGGATCGTGACGATCTGATGACGCAGCTCGGCGCGCAGGCGCGTCTGGAGGCGCTGCTCGCCCACGGCGACCGGCTTCAACACGAAGCCGACGCCGTCCTTCGTCGTGACGCGGAAGGAGGTGTCGATCTTCGAGCGCTTGCGCCGCGCGAGCCGGCGCACGAAGTCCGAGGTGAGCTCGTGTCCGATGAACCGCGCCTCGGCGACGCCGTCGCCGCCCAGTCGCTCGATCCGGAAGCGGAGCTTCACGTGGGCCTTCGCGGCGTCCGCCGCTCCGGAGAGTTCCGGCAGGGTGGTCTCGAGCGTCCGGCCGACCACCTGCTCGGGCTCGGTCGCGACGGTCTCGCCGAGCTCGACGTGCTGGAAGATCCCGGGCGCGCGGACCTTGAACCAGTGTTTCGAGCGCCACTTGTCCTTGACCGTGCGCGCCAGCGCCGGCTTCTTGGCCGGCGTCTCCTTTTCCGCCATCGACCGCGCGGCCGCCGAGCGGGGTTCGCTACTTAACCGTGTCGCGCCGCGCCGAGGAGAAATTCCGCCCGCCGGGGGGCCGCGCGGCAAACTACATAACCCGAACCCAGTTGCGCGCGCCGTGGCGACCCCGGGCCTCTCTCCTCCGTCGCCGGGGACGCACGCGAGCGCCCAGCAGCTGCAGCATGCCCGCGCCAGCGTCGAGAGCCCGGGCGAGCGGTTCCGGCGCGAGATCCTGCGTCGCCTCGATGAATTTCGCCAGCAGGGGCTCGACCGGAGCGAGGCGATCCGCGAGCTGTTCCCCCGCACCGTGCTGCCCGCGGGCACCTACGACGACCTGATCACCGCGCTCGTCTCGGGCGCCCACGTCCTGTTCTTCGGTCCCTCGGGCGCGGGGAAGACGAGCCTCGCCCGGGACCTGTGGGGGATCTTCCCGAAGGAGGTGTGGGCGATCGACGGCTGCCCGGTCCTCGACCACCCGCTCAGCGTGGTCGATGCCGCGGTCGCCGCGCGCTACCCCCCGTGCCCGATCTGCGAGCGACGGTTCGCACCGGGAGGCGATCCCGCCCAGTTCCGCCCGGCGGCCGTCGACCCGGCCAAGGTCCCGGCCACGTACGTGACGCTGCGCGAGGGCTTCGGCTACGCCCGGCTCCAGGGCTCGAGCGAGGTGTTCCCGGACCACCTGACGGGCAACATCAACCTGCGCAAGCTCGAGGAGGTCGGGGACCCGATGAGCCCGCTCGTGCTCGAGCCGGGCAAGCTGCTCCAGGCCAACCGTGGCTTCCTGCTCGTCGACGAGATCGGCAAGCTGCCGCTCGGGACGCAGAACGTGCTCCTGCAGGCCTTGCAGGAGGGCACCGTGACGCCCGCGAAGTCGCGCGAGAGCTTCCCGGGGCTGTTCGTCGCGGTCTGCACGTCGAACCTCTCGGACCTCGACAACATCAACGACCCGCTCTCCGACCGCCTGACCAGCCTGCACGTCGGCTACAACGACCGCCACACGGACAACGTCCGGATCGTGGCGCTCGCCCGGGCCGACGAGCCGACCGGCTACCTGCCCGAGATCCTCGTCGACGCGGGGGTCCGGGTGATCGAGGCCTGGCGCCTGCGCATGAGCGAGGACAACCCGGACATCGGCGAGGTGGGATCGAACCGTACCCTGATCGACGTCGCGCAGCGGACCGCGGCGACCGCGCTGCTCGCGGGCCGGCCGCTCGCGACGAACGCCGACCTCAGGTCCGGCCTCGTGCACGCGATGCGCGGGCGCATCCGGGCGCGGAGCGGCGACTCGTTCCGCCAGAACGAGCGACGGGTCGGCGAGTTCATCGACCAGTATCTCGCCCCCGCGCTCAAGCGCAGCGCCGGCGTCTACTGGTGTCGCTTCTACCGCGGGGTCCTCCACGAGAACGGCGCGGACGCCCAGGCGCTGATCGGCGAGGGCCGTCGCCTCAAGGACGACGCCGAGATGCGCGGCCAGCTCGCCGCCGACGGGCCCCTGTTCCCGAAGTTCCGCCCGTTCGTCCGGTACGTCGCCGACCGCGAGCGTCCGCCGGCCTCCCTCGTGCCGAGCGACGTCGCCGTGCACGCCTTCCGTCTGCTCGAGGAGCACTCGCTCTTCACCTGCACGGACGAGGACGACGACGACGCCCCCCTCTAGCGACGCGATCGAGCTGCCCGACTGCTCCGCGTTCACCGACGACGTCCGCTCCGAGGACCTGCTCGACGCGATCGACCGCTCGCGCCTCATCCGGGCGCTCGCCGAGGAAGGCGTCGCCGGCGCCCAGCGGCTCGTGCGCGAGAATGCCGAGAGCGACCAGGAGCTCAAGTCCCGCCTCGCCCGCCTGCGCGAGCGCTTGGCGCAGCAGGCGCGGCGGCGCGTCGCGCGCCTCGTCGGCGACTACGACCGCCGCCTCGACGAGCTCGACGTGCGCTCGCAGCGCAGCGACGACGAGGTCGCCCGACGGATCGCGGAGCTCGAGGGTCGACTGAAGGCGGCGCGGTCGATCGATTGGTCCCGGCTGCCCGCGGACCTCTTCGACGAGGTCCAGACAGCCCTCCTTCTCCCGTCGGCGTCGTGGAACCAGCCCCCGCCGCGGCCCGGGATCTGGGCGAGGATCCGGGCCGCGTTCGCCCGCCTCGCCGCCTGGTTCGCCCGCCTGTTCGGCCGGGGTCGGACGGTCGCGCCGGCCCGCACCGAGCGACGGGTTCCGATCGCGATCGCGACCTCGGAGGGCCGCGCGCTCGGCGCCTCCGAGCTCGGGGAGGCGCTCGCGCACCTCTCCGGGCCCCAGAAGGAGGAGCTGAGCGGCGCGGTCAGCCGACACCTGGCGCAGGAGGAACGCGAACTGGCGCGCGCGGCCGAGGCGAAGCGCCGGGAGGCCGAGCGCCAGCGCCGGCAGCTCGAGGAAGAGCGACGCGAGGCGGCCCGCCGGGCGGAGGCCGAGACGGAGGCGCGGATCCGGGCGGCCGAGGAGGGGCGGGTCGAGCGGGAGCTCAAGGAGCGGGGGTTCGTCGCCGAGCGCGGAGGCGAGCTCGCGGTCACCTACGGCCTCGTGGAGCGCTTCGCGCGGCTCCTCCTCGAGGAGGAGAGCCACCGGCTCCCGGGCGACGTGCGGCTGAGCCTGCGCGGCGGCGCGTCGACCGGGGTCTACGAGAAGGCGCGGCTGTTGCGCGCCGAGGAGGTCGCCCACATCGACCTGCCGAGCTCGCTGCTCGCCGCCCGGCTCGCGGGCCAGCGCCACATCGACGAGTCCACGAGCTACGTCTTCCGGGAGGTGACGAGCGAGCGGGTCCACGTCGTCCTCGCCTTCGACCGCTCGGGCAGCATGGAGGAAGGCGGCAAGCTCGAGGCCGCGAAGAAGGCGCTGCTCGCGCTCTACGTGGCGATCCGGCGGCGCTACCCGGACGCGACCGTGGACGTGTTCGCGTTCGACAACGAGGTCCGGGTGCTCGACCTGGTCGAGCTGTGGGAGTGCGGGGCGGGGGCGTTCACCAACACGGCCGAGGCGCTGCGGGCGGCCCACCTGCTCCTGCAGGCCTCGCGCGCGAGCCGGCGCGAGCTGTACCTGATCACCGACGGGCTGCCCGAAGCGTACACCGACGAGAGCGGCCGGGTCCGCTCGGGGCAGCTCGACGTCGCGATGGAGCACGCCCTCCAGCGCGCCCGGGAGCTATCGACCGTCGCCGCGCTGCGCTCGACGATGATCCTGTTGAAGAGCGAGCACCCGGAGTACGAAACGGCCGCCCGCGCGATCGCGCGGACGATGGGCGGCGAGCTGCTCGTCACGGACCCTGCCCGCCTCGGGGTCGAGCTCCTCGTGCGCTGGGCGCACGGGGTCGAGGTCGAGCGCCGGGTCGCCGCGCCCGCCCCGCCGGCCCCCCCGGCCGCGGCTCCCCCGGCGGGCACCAGGCGCCGTCGCCGCGCCGACCGGCGCATGGGCGGCTGACCCCCTCTGCGCGTGGCGCTCAAAGTTTATCTCCCGACCGGACCGATGCTGCGCCGGTGGACCCCATGTCGGACGGCCGGGACGAGGCCCAGTTCCGCCAGCACCTCGCCGAGATGCGACGCGCGGCGGGCGGGCTCGGACGAGACTTCGCGAGCGAGTTCAGCGAGCTGGACCGGAAGATCGAGCGCTTCGGACATGCGACCTCGCGGGATGCCCGTGACCTCGCGGCCGACATCCAGGAGGACTTCGCGAACCTCGGCCGCCGCATGGATGCCGAGATGCGGGCGCTGCCCCAGCACATCGCGAACGCCGGGATCGCGATCGGCGCCGGCGCCTCGCGCGCGGGCGCCGCGACGCGCGACGCGTTCGTGAGCGCCGGGAAGGCGGCCAAGACCGGGACGAAGAACGCCCTCGCGGCGGCCGCGGGCGTACGCCGCACGCCGATGCGCGAGTGGTCGCCGCCGTCGAGCGACGACAGCGCCCCGCGCGACGGGTAGGCGCGCCGGCTCGATCCGGGGGCGCGGATCGCCCCGCTAGGTGCGCCGGGGCGCGCTCGCCCGCGCGGTCCCCGGCGCCGAATCGCGCCGGGCCGTCCGCTCGGCGCGGACCCGACGCAGCGCCTCCTGCAGGTAGTCGCGATCGACGTCGAACCCGACGAAGCCGACGCCCAGCCGCGCCGCGGCGACCGCCGAGGCGCCGATGCCGACGAACGGGTCGACCGCCCGACGGACCCGGCCGATGCCGTGGAGCTGGAGGCACCAGGCGGGCAGCTCGACCGGGAACGTCGCGGGATGGGGTCGGTCCCGCGCGCGCTCGCGGATCGTGGGGTACGGCAGGAACCAGGTGTTCCCCCGGCAGCGCAGGTCCCCGCGCGACGCGCGCCATCGCTCCACGTTCGACTTGTCCGCGAACGGAACGCCGATCGCGAGCCGATCGATCGGGACGTCGCCGCGGCGGGTGAACTGGAAGATGTACTCGTGGGCCCCGTGCAGGTAGCGGGCGGAGAGGAGCGGCTTGTAGTGTCCCAGGGCGAGGTCGCGCCGAACGCCGCTATCCCGACCCGCGCTCGCCCGGTCGATCGCGATCGACTTCACCCAGTGGATCACGTTCTGCAGGCGAAAGCGCTCGGCGACCGCCCGGGCGACGTCCCACGGCAGCCACGGATCGCTCGGGCGCCCCCCAACGTTCAGGAAGAAGGAGCCCGCGTCCGATAGGACCCGGTCCACCGCGGCCGAGACCGCGCGCAGCCAGTCGATGTACTCCGCCCGGGGCCGGTCGTCGGCGTAGCGACCGTACGGGGCGCCGACGTTGTAGGGGGGGCTCGTGACCACGACGTCCGCGCCGCCGGCCGGGATCCGCCGGGCGAGGCCGCGCACGGCGTCCTCGTTCCACAGCTCGATCGCGCGGCCCCGATCGAGCGCGACGCGCGCGAACGGGACGGAGGACGGGCGCGCCATCGCCGGCGACGAGGCCGGCCCGGCTAAACGCTTATCGCGCGGGCACCGGCGGAGCGGTGGGGGCCGGGGTGCGCCCCTTCGCGAGCTCGGCGCGGGCTTCGGCGAGCGCCTTGTCCGGCTCCTTGTAGTAGAAGGCGACGACGCGCCCGACGTCCCGGTGCGTGAACGGCTTCAGGCGGGTCGCCTGGCTGTCGCGGAAGACGAGGTACTCGAGCAGCTCGACGCGGTTGCGCACCTCGCGCTCCATCTCCTTCATCGAGAGGTTCTTCATCAGCGCGACCCGCTCGTAGACGTAGGAGTGGCCGCTGTAGAGGAACGTGTCGTCCGCCGGGTTCCAGGAGTAGACCGAGTTCGTGATCAGCTCGTTCGTCTCGGGATCGAGCCCGACGATCTCGGTGAGCGACTGCACGCGGCGGGTCATCTTCGTCCCGACCTTGACCTGGCGCTGCAGCAGGACCAGGCTCAGCGCGCTCACGAGCGAGCGGGGCAGCGAGATCGGCGGGTTCTCCATGCGGTGGACCATCGCGCTCACGCTCTCGGCGTGGAAGGTCGTGTAGCAGGTCTTCCCCGTCGCCATCGCCTGGAAGACGATGAACGCCTCGGCCCCGCGGACCTCCCCGACCATGAGGTACTGGGGGCGCTGGCGCAGCGCCGCGGCGAGGAGGTCGAACATGTCGATCTCGCCCGGGGCCTTGCCGCTCGTGATGTTCTTCGCGCCGAAGCCGGCGCGCGTGAGCGACGGCACCCAGTTCTCGTGCGGCAGGTTGAGCTCGCGGGTGTCCTCGATGCTGACGATCTTCATCTGGGGCGGGATGAACAGCAGCGTCGCGTTGAGCGTGGTGGTCTTGCCGCTCGCGGTCCCGCCGCAGACCATCATCGACTGGCCGTTCTCGATAGCGATCCAGAGGTAGGCCATCATCTCCGGGCTCATCGTCTTGAACTTCAGCAGGTCGACCGGCGTGAACGGGTTGTCGCGGAACCGCCGGATCGTGAACGAGCTGCCGCGCTTGGTCACGTGCGTGCCCAGCGTCGCCTGCAGCCGGGAGCCGTCGGGGACGGTCGCGTCCAGGATCGGGCTCGCGACGCTGATGTGCTTGCCCGAGCGCTGGGCGAGCCAGACGACGTAGTCGTCGAGCTCCTTGGCCTCCTTGAACCGGAGGTTCGAGCGGATCGAGCCGTACTTGCGGTGGTAGATGTAGAGCGGGATCCCGACCCCGTCGCAGGAGATGTCCTCGACCTCGGTGTCGGTCATCGGGACGTCGACGATCCCGTAGCCGATGAAGTCCCGTTCCAGGTAGTACAGGATCCGGCCCTTCGTCGTCGGGCCCGGCCCGAGCTCCCACTGCTGGAGCTTGTTGTCGACCATCTTGCGCAGCTCCCGGCGCTTGGTCTCGGGGTCGATCTCGGGCAGGGGCTCGAACTCGTCGATCAGGACCGTGCGCAGGCGCTCGGTGAGGTCCCGCTCGATCGGCGAGAGCGGCGGCTCGATGACCTCGTAGAGGTACTCGCTGCGGACGTTGTGGTAGGTGATGCGCACGTAGGAGAAGCCCGGGCGGATCGGCGCGAGGTCGAGCTCCTTCAGCGCGGGATCGTTGAGCGGGGGGACCGGCGTGACCTCGCCCACGCTGCCCTGGCCGCTGACGCCGAGCCGGGCGAGCTTGACGGGCCGTGGCTCGCTCGAGCCCTTGCGCAACGACGCCCCCAGGCGCAGCCAGCTCGACGAGCTAGCGCGCTTGCGGCCGGTCCCGCCGTCCGTCGCCTCGGTCGCGGTGTCGTCCTCGACCTCGCCCGCCATCGTTGACCTCGTTCAGCCCACGTTGAGGATCGGCACGACGAAGCGCATCAGGGCCCAGCCGACCGCGAGCATCACGGTGGCGTGCTGCATGCCCTCGGAGATGCGGCCGTTGTAGAGAACGCCCGCCATGATCCCGTCGCCGACCGCGTGCACGATCACCGCGACCATGAACGCGAGGAACAGCACGGGCACGAGCGTGAAGCTGAGGCTGATCGCGCCGGCGCCCGAGAGGCTCGAGGTCGAGACCGCCTGGCCCGCCGTGATCATCTGCGGCAGGAAGACCGCCGCCATGATGTAGATCGTGACGAGGAAGACGAAGAACGCGATGTAGATCACCGTCACGTAGGTGAGCATCGAGATCTGGCGCGCCTGGGCCGCGAGCTGGCTCTCGCGGGTGTCGTGGGCGACCATCGTCAGCACGTCCGCGACGTTCCCGCCGGCCTCGTTGGCCCGCGTGACGATCGAGACGACCCGCTGGACGAGCGGGGTCGGCACGCGCTCCTCGAAGAGCCGCAGCGCGGTCGCGACCGGCACGCCCCACTCGAGCTGGCTGGCCATCTTCTTGATCTCGTCGGTGAGCAGGCCGTAGCGCCCGCCGCTCGCCACGACGATCGCGTCCGGCAGCGTCATCCCGAAGCGGCCGGCTTCCGCGACGTCGCGCAGGAAGTCGGGCAGGCGCTCCTCGATCTTGGAGATGCGGCGCATCTTGGCGCTCATCGCGAAGCCGTAGGGCGCGAGCAGGGCGAGCAGGCCGAGGACGAGGAAATCGATCGCCGGGTTGGCCCCGGCCCCCTCGCCGGGCCGGAAGATGATCGTGAGCGTCCCGACGTAGTTGAGCGCCGCCAGCACCCACATCACGATCGCGACGCCGGTGCCCGCGTAGAGGAGCAGCATCTCGCGGCTGAGCGCGGTCTCCTCCGCGGCCGACGCCTCGACCCCGGTGAGCGCCTTCATCCGCCGCACGCTCGCGGTGCCCGTCGCCGCCTGCGTCGCCATCTACACCATCTCCTGCGCCAGCGTGTACATGAAGAAGATGAACCCGAACTGCGAGAGCGGGATCATCGCGCCCACGATCCCCCACAGGACGTCGATCATGAACGTCCCGCCGCCGCCGATCACCGCGAAGATCGCGATGATGATGACGAGGAAGAGCGGGAAGGCGACCACGACCGTCACGAACGTCTCGGCGAGCAGGCCCATCGTCTCGACGCGCTGCAGCTGCGCGAGCTTGTTCTCGCGCTCGTACTGCTCGGCCTTCAACAGGAAGTACGGCTTGAGCTGGCCGCCGCTGGTCGCCGTCGTGACGACGCCCTGCAGGAAGTCCTGGAAGCGCTTGGAGGGACTGCGCTGCGCGCCGTTGCGGATCGCGGTCAGGATGTCGACGCCGAGCAGCTCGGTGTCGCGCGTGATCCAGGCCGCCTCCTCGGCGACCTCGCCGTAGATCTTCTGCCGGCCGAGCTCCTTGAAGATCTGGTCGACGTTCACGTCGGCCGACGCCATCGCGCTGACGAAGCTCATCGCGGGGCTGATCTTCTGGTCGATCTTGCGCCCCCGGGCCTTCGCCGTCGAGCCCGGCGTGCTCGGCATCGCGAAGAACGTGCCGATCGGGGCGAGGAGCGGCAGCGCGATGCCGATGAGCAGCGCGAAGATCAGCTGGCCCGAGAGGTAGAAGAGGAAGCCGACGGCGACGCCGACCACGATCGCGACCGCGGCGACCACGACCGTCGTCGCGTAGACGGTCGCCATGTACTCGTCGGCGCGGATGCGCATGTGCGCCTTGACCAGGTTCTCCTCGAGCGTCGGGTCCGGCGGGTGGGCGAGCACCCGGTTGCGGAAGGTGCGCCAGGCCCAGCGCTGGAACGGCGAGAGCGTCGAGTGCGCCGGCTGCTCGCCCCGCTTGAGGCGCACCGTCCGCGCGGCGGCCTCCGGCGCGTCGGCGTCCCGGGCGGCCACTAGCTCGCCTCCTCCGCGGCCGGCGGCGCCCCGGCCGAGACCCGCTGGAGGACCTCGTTCGGGTCGCGGTAGTACTGCGCGATCGTCCTCCAGAGCTGACGGTAGTCGGTGATCTGGTTCTGGACGAGGTAGCGGATCACCGCGGTCCGCCGCTGGAACTCGGCATCCATCTCGTCCGGCGTGTAGTTCTTGAGTTCCATGATCTTGTCAAAGAGGAACGAGTGGCCCTTGAACACGAAGCCGTCGGTGGACGGGTCCCACTCGTAGACGGTGTTGGTGATCAGCTCGTTCGTCTCGGGCTCGAAGCCGACGATCTCGAGCACCTGCTTGAGCCGACGGACGACGCCCTTGTCGGTACGCGTCTGGATCTGGATGATGACGTTGTTGAGCGCGCTCAGCAGGATGCGGGGCGTGTTGATCGGCGGGTTCTCGAGGCGGTTGACCATCGACTTCACGCTGTCGGCGTGCATCGTCGAGTAGGTCGTGTGGCCCGTGGCCATCGCCTGGAACATCGTGTAGGTCTCCTTGCCGCGGACCTCGCCGACGATGATGTAGTTCGGGCGCTGGCGCAGGGCCGCGCGCACGAGGTCGAACATGTCGACCTCCCCCGCGGCCTTGCCGTCCGGGCCCCGGTCGCCCGTCCCGCTGCGGGTCGCGCCGGGGATCCAGTTCTCGTGCGGCAGGTTGACCTCGCGGGTGTCCTCGATGCTGACGATCTTCGCCGTCGGCGGGATGAACAGCGCGACCGCGTTGAGGGTGCTCGTCTTGCCGGCGGCCGGGCCGCCGCAGATGATCACCGACTCCCCCTGCTCAGCCGCGAGCCAGAAGTAGGCGACCATCTCCTCGTTCGCGCTGCCCATGAGGACGAGGTCGACCGGGGTGAACGGCCGTTCCTTGAACCGCCGGATCGTGAAGCTCGCGCCGCGCGTGGTGACCTCGCGCGCGTACGTCGCCTGGACGCGGTGGCCCTCGGGCGTCGTGCCGTCGAGGATCGGCGCGCTCACGCTGACCGCCTTCGAGCAGCGCTGCCCGAGCATGACGATGAACGAGTTCGTGGACTCCTCGTCGGGGAAGACGACGTTCGTCTTCACCGACTCGTACTTCGAGTGGAAGATGAACAGCGGCACGTCCACGCCGTCGCAGGAGATGTCCTCGACCTCGGGGTCGCGGATCAGCGCGTCGACCGGCCCGTAGCCGACGAAGTCGCGCAGGACGTAGTAGATGATGCGCTCGGTCGAGATCGGGCTCAGCGAGATGCCGCGGCTGGCGAAGTACGCCTCCGCCTCCCCGCGCAGGTAGGCGCGCTTGTCGGCGCCCGAGAGGTTGTTGACCTCGCTCCCGAGGATCATCGCCAGCGTCGCCTTCACGTGCTCGACCAGCTCCTTTTCGCGGGGCGTCAGCTGCGGCTCGATGACCTCGTAGAGGTACTCCTTCGAGCGGTCGTTGTAGCTCACGCGGGAGTAGGAGTACGGCGGGTTCACCGCGCTGATCTCGAGCTCCTTCATCGACGGCTCGGCCAGCGGCGGCATCGCCGTGATGAACGTCCCCGGCACGTCGGTCGGGGTCTCGAGCGGCCGCGCGCCGCCCGCGAGCGGCGGGGCCTCCGCACCGGTCCCGCCGGCGCGGGGGATCTTGACCCGGACGGAATCGCTCGCCACGGCGCTAGGCACCTCCGACCCCGATCCCCATCTGGACGCCGGCCTGATAGAAGACCGCGTAGTTGACGTTGGTCACGGTCAGGATCAGGACCGTCGTCCCCCCGTTGGCGAGGTTGCAACCGGTCCCCTGGGTCGTGTAGTTGCCGACCGCCGTCCCGGGGTAGGCGGGGGCCCACGGCTTGCCCGAGACGGTCCAGGAGTACTGGGCGTGGTCGCCGAGCGGCAGCCCGCTCTGGTTCCAGACCAGGTTGTTGAGCATCGAGCCCCAGGCGCACGGGTTCTGGGTCCCGATCTCGAAGGTGTAGGTGAAGCGCGCGTAGGTGAAGGTGGTCCGGCTGTAGCCGTTGGAGACGATCTGGTTGGAGTAGCGCAGGTGGCTGTAGATCTCCTGCGAGCCCGTTCCGATGACGCTCGTCGAGTTGCCGTAGAGCTGCAGCAGGCTGTCCCAGACGGTGATGTTGCCGGCGATGTTGGTGACGTTCAGGGGCGGCGGGACCGCCATCACCTCGTGGCCCCCGCCCTGGCTCTGGATCACCGCGTCGTCCTCGAAGAAGAACGTCTGCGGCGAGTAGTAGCGGTTCGGCAGCGCGAACTCGAGCACGCCGGTCGGGATCTCGGCGTAGTACGGGCCCGATCCGCCCGGGCCGCTCGAGAGCGTGATGTTGGAGAAGACGCAGTAGTTGGGCGTCTCGGGCTGCCCGACCGGGATCGTGGCGTTCGCGCTCGTCGCGGTGGCGAACCCCTTCGGGCAGATCTGCGGCAGGAACGTCAGCGTGCCCTGCGTCGGCTGGGCGAGGAGCGGCACGGAGTCGGAGCTGATCTGGACGGGCAGCCCGTAGGTCTGCGGCGCCCCGAGGACGTACTGGGAGTCGATCGAGGACTTGAGCAGCCCGAAGCTCGCCGCGGCGTTCGCCGTGAACTGCGCCTCGTTGTCGCTCATCCAGAGCGGCACGTACTGGGTGAGGAAGATGCCGAAGAGCGCGAAGAAGACCAGGAGGGCGAGCAGGGTGCCGATCACCGCGACGACGCCGCGGCGGCTCTCCCGCAGCCGGCGGGCCCGACGGAATCTCCGCCGAGCGGTCGCGCTGCTCGCTCCCCCCATTCGACGAACCGGCCGGTGCCCGAAGGCCCGGGCATCGGGAATTTAGCCCGGTCCGACTATAAATATATGCCCGAACGCGAGCGCGCGCACGAGCGCGTAGGCCGTCGAACCTTTACGCGCGCGTCCCTTCTCGGGACCCGGATGGCGCTCCGCGAGATCTCGCTGACCCTGACCAACCGGCCGGGGGCGCTCGCGGGGGTCGCCCGGATGCTCGCCGCGGAACGGATCAACCTCGCCGCCGTGAGCGTCGACTCGACCGCGGGGCGCGGGCGGGTCCGCCTGATCGTCAGCGCGCCGGAGCGCGCGCTCGAGCTGCTCCAGCGGGCCGGCTTCGAGCCGGAGGTCCGAGAGATGATCGCGGTCCGGCTCGAGGACCGCGCCGGCAGCTTCCTCAAGGTCCTCGAGGTGCTCGCCCGGGCCCGCGTGAACCTGGTGAGCGCGGCGATCCTGGTCGCCCGCGAGGGGAACCAGCCGCTCGTCGCGCTCGGGACGAGCAATCCGGCCCGGGCCCGCACCATACTGGCGCGGGCGGGCTTCGCGAGCGAGATCGCGGAGGGCGTCGTGTCGAACTCCGATCTCCTCGCCGGCGCGGCGAGCGTGCCGGACGAATCGGTCGGCCTTCTGCTGTAGGGCCCGGGCCCGCCCCGACAAACCGTAAGAGCGCCGCGTCCTCCGAGGGGGTCGCGCGGTTGTGGTCTAGTGGTTAGGACGGTAGCTTCCCAAGCTACCTACTCGGGTTCGAATCCCGACAACCGCATCGGGCCGCCGGTCTACCCCGGGCCGAACCAGAACAGGTTCCCATCGGGATCGACGAACTTCGCCTGCCAGCCCCAGGGCAGCTTCTTCGGCGGCATCGGGAAGCGGACGCCCTGGCGCTTCATGCGGGCGCACACCTTGCGGAACGGCTCGTTCGTGAGCAGCAGGATCCCCGTGTTGCCGACCTCGGATCGCGGCGGCTTCTTCCCCGGCCCGGCGACCTCGCACAGGTGCAGCTGGAAGCGGCCGGAACGGTCGCCGACCGTGGTCCAATGCTCGGGCGCGTCTTCGATGACCTTCCAGCCGAGGACCCTGGCATACCACTTCGCGGATCGGCGCCGGTCCTTCACCGCCACCGCCACGGACACGCCCCGGGTCGACATCGCCGTCCCCTCCCGCGCGGGGAGACCCCCCGGCGATTTAGGTGTGCCGGGCACCCATCCGGGGAGGGGGGCGCCCGCGCCGGGGCGGGGGCGGCCCAGTGCGCCGCGGCAGGGACTCCCGGTCGATCGTGGCGGTCGGCCGGTCCCAAGGTCCCGGCTGCCTGACTCGAACAGGCGACCTGAGGATCTCCGCGGGGGCCGCCGGAGGTCCGGCAGTCTCGCCTACAGTCCCCCGCTCTACCACTGAGCTAAGCCGGGACGGCCCGAGGAGCGGTCGTCCCGCTATAAACTTGCTGCGCTGCGAGGACGCGGGGCGCGCCGATGCGGACGCTCGAGCACCGGCGGCACAGCCGCCGGGACCCGGCCGGCATCCACCTCAACGCCGCGGGGATCGCGCTCGCCCGGCGGGTCGCTCGCGATCTGCCGGCCTTTTCCCGCGTGCTGACCTCCCCGAAGCCGCGGGCCGTCGAGACCGCGGAGGCGATGGGCCTGTCCGTCGACGGTCGGCTGCCGGCGCTCGGCGAGATGCCGGACGACGTGGGGCCCGCGGTCGAGGAGATGGGACCGACGGGCTTCGCCTCGTACGTCGAGTTCGTGGAGAGGAGCGAGGCGATGCGCGCGTACGCCGAAGGCCAGGCCGATGCGTGGCGGCGCGAGCTCGAGCGGGTGCCCGAGGGCGGCGCCATGCTCCTGATCTCGCACGGCGGCATCATCGAGTTCGGGGCGGCCGCCGCGGTGCCGGGGCTCGCGCGCGGCTGGGGCCCCCCGCTCGGCTACCTCGAAGGGATCCGCCTCGACTGGGACGGAGCGCGCTGGACGGGGGGCGAGATCGTCCGCGTCGGGCCCGCTCGGGCGCCCGCGGCTAGGGGAGGAGCGCGCGCAGGCGCGCCGTGACGTCCTCGGGGCGGCCGCGGGCATCGAGCGTGCGGAGGAGCCCGCGCTCGCGGTAGTAGAGGAGGAGCGGCGCCGTCTGTTCCGCGTACACCTTCAGTCGCGTCTGCACCGCCGCCGGCAGGTCGTCGGGGCGCTGGACGAGCTCGGCGCCCTCCCGATCGCACCGGCCCGGCACGCGGGGAGGCTGGGAGACGACGTTGTAGACCGACTGGCACGTCGGGCAGACCCGGCGTCCGCTCAGGCGCTCGACCAGCTCCGGGAACGGCAGGTCGAAGGCGATCACCGCGTCCAGGCGCGCGAAATCGGCGAGCTCCGTCGCCTGAGCAACGTTGCGGGGGAACCCGTCGAGGAGGAAGCCGGCGCGGGCGTCGGGCTGGGCGAGCCGTTCCCGCAGTACCCCGAGGACGATCGCGTCCGGGACCAGCGCGCCCGCGTCCATGTGACGCTGCGCATCGCGCCCGACCGGAGTTTGAGCGGCGACCGCGGCGCGCAGCATGTCACCGGTGGACAGGTGCGGGAGTCCGAGCTCCCGCCCGAGGATCGCGGCCTGCGTGCCCTTGCCGGCGCCGGGCGGTCCGAGGAAGACGACCTGCGCCATCGGCGGACCCGAGGGGCGCTCGGGTAAAGGGATTACGACGCGCGGCCCGCGTCCTCGACGCGCGAGCCGACGAAGGCGCGACCGCGCAGCGCGGCCTCGAGGTTGCCCAGATCGCGGCCGTCGACGATCCACAGCGGGATGTTCGCCCGCGCGAGCGTGTCGGCGCCGAGGCGGTCGAAGAGGAAGTTCTGCCCGGCCGCGCCCGACGTCGCGGCGTGCACGCGCTCGCGGAACTCGGGCCAGGAGAGCCGGTCGATCCGGGTCGCCGTCCGATCCTGGCGCGGGTCCCGCTCGTAGAGGCCGTCGACGTCGGTGGCGTTGACCAGGCGGGAGGCCCTCAGGCGGGCGGCCACGAGGGCCGCGACGCCGTCGGTCGTGTGGCCGGGCTCCGTGCCGCCCAGGATCACGGGCGACGCCCGGGCGAGCTCGTGGACGGCCTGGGCGATCGACGCGGGCGGGTGCGCAGGCGTCGGGGGTCCGATGCACGCGGCGAGGAGCCGCGCGTGCAGGCGCGTGACCTCGATCCCGATCTCGTCGAGCTCGACCTCGGTGAGCCCGAGCTCCCGGCCGAGGCCGATGTACACGCGCGCGGTCCGCCCCCCGCCGGTCGTCGCGACGATGGGGAACTCGGCGCCCAGCCGCCGCAAGAGGCCGGCGAGCGCGGTCTGGTACTCCCGGTCGCCGTGGCCGGTGAAGAGAACGGACCCGCCGATCGAGACGACGACCGGTCGCGCGGCGACCGGGGAGCGGGACGGCATCGGCGAGGGGAGGGGGACCGCGGCTTAGGCGTGTCGGCCGATCGGCCCGTGGGGTTGAATAACCGGGCCCGCTGCGGAGGAGCGTGCCCGACGACGCGGAGGCCGCGAAGATCGCCGCCGCGCGGCGGGGTATCGATCTCGTCCGGCCCGGGATGCGCCTCGCCCTCGGGACCGGATCCACGGCCGCCCACGCCGTTCGGGCGCTCGCCGCGCGGTTCCCTCCCGCGCGGATCGACTGCGTCGCGAGCTCGCGGGCGACGGAGGAACTCGCCCGGTCGCTCGGGCTCGGCGTGCGGCCCCTTGGTGACGACGACCGCTTCGACCTGATGATCGACGGCGCGGACGAGGTCAGCCCGGCGGGCGACCTGACGAAGGGCGGGGGCGGCGCGCTCCTGCGCGAGAAGCTGCTCGCGGGCCTGTCGAAGGAGCTCGTCATCCTCGTCGACCCGTCGAAGCTCGTCGTCCACCTGGGCGATCGGGTCCCGATCCCCGTGGAGGTCGTGCCGTTCGCCCGGGGGGCGGTCGCCCAACGCCTCGCGTCGGACGGCTACCGGGTGTCCGCCCGGCGGGGTCGGGACGGCCGGCCCTTCCTTACCGACAACGGCAACGAGATCCTCGACGTCGCACCCGCGCGCCCGATCGACGATCCGGCCGCGACCGCGCGGGCGCTCCGGGCGCCGGTGGGGGTCGTCGAGACCGGGCTGTTCGTCGGCTTCGCGCCGCGCGTGCTCGTCGGCCACCCCGACGGGCGGGTCGAGGAACGACGCGCCGGCGGACCGGCGCGCGCCTAGCGGCGCCCGGCGTCGGCGTTATCCGCCGGAGCGAATGGCGTGGAACGGCGCCGCTCCGCGGGGGCGGGCCGGGGACCATGAAGGGCAAGTTCGTCCAGACCCGGATCGACGATCACGTCGGCTACATCGAGATCGGCAAGCCGAAGGCCAACACCTACGACCTCGAGATGATGCGCGAGCTCGACGCCGCGATCGACGAGTTCCGCTTCGACGAGAGCGCCCGGGTGATCGTGCTCGCGAGCACCCTCCCCGGCTTCTTCAGCGCGGGGGCGGACATCCAGATGCTCAAGCAGAGCACGCCGGATTACAAGGCGATGTTCTGCCTGTTCTGCCAGGAGACCCTGAACAAGCTCGCGGCGACCCCGAAGCTCGTGATCGCCGCCCTCAACGGCCACACGGTCGGCGGCGGGCTCGAGATCGCGCTCGCCTGCGACCTGCGGATGATGGCGAAGGACGGGGGCCAGATCGGACTTCCCGAGGTGACGCTGGGGGTGCTGCCCGGGACCGGCGGTACGCAGCGCCTGCCGCGTCTCATCGGAACGGCCCGGGCGCTCGATTTGATGGTGACGGGCAGGCGCATCTCGCCGGACGAGGCGCTCGCGATCGGCCTCGTGAACTACGTCTATCCGAAGGAGTCGTTCGCCGGCGACGTGCAGGCCTACGCGCGCACGCTCGCCCACGGCCCGTCCCGCGCGGTCAGCCTGATCAAGCGCTCGGTCGCCGAAGGCATCGAGATGCCGCTCGGCGCGGGGCTCGCCCTCGAGCGCGAGCTGCAGAACCGGCTGTTCGTCACCGAGGACGCGAAGGAGGGCCTGAGCGCGTTCACGGAGAAGCGGAGCCCCACCTTTAAGGGACGCTGAACCCTCTAGCGCTCGCGATCATGTCCGGCCCGAACCCCGCCCCCCCGCCCGCCGCCCGCGCCGGCGCCGGAAGCCTGAAGGACGGGGGCACGGTCGTGCCGGTCCGCGAGATCCTCTGGGGCGGTTCCACGGGCGTGCGCAAGTTCGAGAGCGCCGAAGAGCTCGACCACGACATGGCCAAGCTCATCGTCAAGCTGATGGTCGTTCAGGCGGACACCGAGTTCGCCTCGATCCAGCAGCACCGTCCGTGGCTCGACGCCGCGCCGACCCTGGAGGACCGCTGGATCGAGGCGCGGATCGTCGCGGACGAGGCGCGCCACGGGCTCCAGGCGTGTCGGATCCTCCGGGACTTCGGCGAGGCCGGGCAGCGGTACATCGACGAGCTGCTCGCCAAGCGCGAGGGCGAGCACAAGCTCGACGCGTTCAACATGAAGTTCGACGCCTGGTCGGACGTCGGCGCCTTCACCTGCTTCGTCGACCGGGTCGGCGTCTATCAGCTGCGCGCGTTCCAGGAGTGCTCGTACGGGCCGCTCGCCCGCGCGATGCCGCTGATGCTCAGCGAGGAGCAGCTGCACCTCAACTTCGGGGCCAGCGTGCTCCGCCGGATGGTCCAGGACGGCCCGCGCTACGCCGGCTCGAAGGAGGAGGCGCAGGCCGCCGTGGCGAAGTGGTACCCGCGCGCGCTCGACATGTTCGGCCACTCGAACTCCGAGACGAGCCGCCGCGCCATCGAGTGGGGGCTCAAGCGCTGGACGAACGAGGAGGCCCGGGCGCGCTACATCCAGGAGGTCAGCGCGCTCACCCGCTCGATCGGGCTCGAGCTCCCCGCGCCCGACTTCGACCGCCGCGTGCTCTGAGCGCTCGGTCATCGCCGACCCGTCGGGCCCCCGGACCGGCTCGCAGCTCCAGCGTCCGCTCGACGCCCGGGACCTCGCCGAAGGAGCGGCGCAGCCGGTCCACGTGGCGACGGAGCGTGAAGACGTGGACGTGGGCGCCGGCGTCGTGCGTGTAGGCGCCGATCGGGCGGCCGGCGGCCCGGTTCTCGTCCTGGACGCGCGCGAGGACCGCGCGCGAGGTCGCCGTGAGGTAGTCGAGGCTCGGGCGCGTCGTCTCGCAGACCCAGCGGAAGCTGTCGCACTCCTGCATCACGAGCGGGAAGAGCCGCTCCGCGTCGCGCGCCCCGATCGCCGAGCGGATCCGAGCGATCCGGCCCGGCAGCTCGCGCTGGCGCTCGCCGAAGTAGGGGCTCGTCGCGACCGTCGCCTGCATCGCGTCCTGCGAGCGGACCGCCTTGGTCGGAGCCCCGCGGACCAGCACGACGACGTCGCGCAGCTCCGGCCAGTGCGTCGGTCCGAAGAGCGAGCGAGCGTAGCAGTCCTGTCCATCGGCCCGGGCACCGGCCCGCCACTCGACGAACCCGCCGAAGATCGAGCGGGACGCGCTCCCCGAGCCGAAGCGGGCGAGCCGCCCGAGGGACCGGTCGCTGAGCGTTAGGCCCGCCGCGCGCGTCGCGGCGCCCGCGAGCGCGGCGAACCCGCTCGCGCTCGAAGCGAGGCCGCTCGCCGTCGGGAAGTTGTTCTCGGAGCTGACGACGGCATGCGCGCTCGTGCCGGCGAGGGAGCGGACCCGGTCGAGGAACTTCACCACCGCCTCGCGGGGTCCGCCCCCGGCCGGGCGGCCGTTGATCTCCACCTCGTCCGCCTCGAGGCTCGGCTCGAAGGCGACGCGCGTGCGGGAGCGCAACCGGTCGAGGCTCACCGAGATCGACGAGTTGTACGGGAGCGCGAGCGCTCGGTCCCGCACGCCCCAGTACTTCACCAGCGCGATGTTCGGCGGCGCCTCGAACGTCGCCGCGCCCGGACGCGCGCGCGCCATCGGCCGTCGCACGGCCGCGCGCAGTACTTATCCGCGCCGACCCGCTGGGCGCGCCGTGCGGCGTCCGGCGAGGGCCCCCGAGCCGCGGCCGGTGCCCCCCGCGCCGGATCTGCTGCGCGCGGCCCGCCACGGCTTCCATGCGGTCGTCGGCTTCCGCATCGACCCGCGCCATAGCCGACGCGGCGTCGTCACCGTCACGGGCCGCGTCGAGCCCCGGCACCTCAACATCAACGGCGTCGTCCACGGCGGCGTCTACGCGACGATCCTCGACACGGCGATGGGCGCCGCCGTCGTCTCCCTGCTCGGCCCGGGCGAGACCACGGCGACCACGAGCCTCTACGTCGAGTTCCTTCGGGCGGCCCGGGAGGGCGAGACCCTGAGCGCCCGCGGCGAGGTGCTGCGGCGGGGCCGGCACATCGCGTTCGCCGAGGGCAACCTCGTCGGGGACGACGGCCAGCGCTTCAGTCAGGCCCGCGGTACCTGGTACATCTGGTCGCCCGAAGCCCCCCGCCCCCCGGCGGGGCCCGCCCGCTAGCGGCCGAGCGCGCGGAACACCGGGACCGCCCGCTCCAGGATCTCCAGGCGCTCGAGGCCGATCCCGAGGCCGCGGGCACCCTCGGGGAACGGATGGGCCGCGAAGAACCCCCGGACCTCCTCGGCGCGGCCGAGCCCGAGCATCGGGACGGTGAACTCGAGCGCCGGCGACAACAGGCCCGAGCCCCGCAGGAGCTCGTCGACGCGCCCGAGGTGCTCCGCGAGCCACGGCCACAGGACCGGGCGGCCGACCGGGTTCGCGGCGGCGTTGCGCAGCACGAGGTGGAGGAGGCCCCGGTTCACGGCGCCCGAGGCGAGCCGGTCGAGCGACGCGCGCACGAGGTCCGGCTCGCTCGACCAGACGAGCGCCTGCTCGATCGATGCGCGCTCGTCCTCGGAGGTGTCCCGCTCGAGCGCGCGTCGCAGCTCCTGGTAGCCCGGAGCCCCCTCGACGCGCGCGCGGGCCGCGGCGACGGCCGGCTTGAGGTCCGGGTCGAGGCGGTCCCACTCGACGAAGCGCTCGGAGAGCTCGCGCGCGAAGCCGAGGTCGATCCGCATGCGGCCGAAGGAGATGCGCTCGCGCAGGATCCCGGCGCTGTCGGCCTCCCCCGGTCGCCGGTGGGGGCCGAGCCGGGCGAACTGGCTCGAAAAGAACCACCGCGCGAGGTCCTGGACCGGCGCCGAGTCCGGGAAGAACAGCGACAGCGGGCCCAGCGTGCCGGCGAGCACGTCGACGACGAGCCGATCCGGCGACTCGCCCAGCGTGCGGACCGCGCGCTCATAGCTCGCCCAGTCGACGTCCCCCGAGAGCACGAAGGCGCCCAGGTCCTCGAGGAAGGTCCACCGGTCGGCCGGCGGCCGGCCGGGGAGCGCGGCGAGCAGGCGCTCGAACAGCACGGGGTCATAGAGCACTCGGTAGAACCCGACGGCCCCCGGGTTGAGGTGGACCACCGAGTCCGCGGGCACCGGGATCTGGCGCGTGGGCGTGTCGAAGCGGACCCGATCGCGCTTGCCGTCGACCTCGACCACGAGCGGGATCGGCCAGGGCGGCGCCTCGACCGGGCCGTGGTAGCCAAAGCGGCGCTGGGCGATCGCGAGGCCGTGCGCCGACCGATGGGCGGTGATCAGCGGGAGCCCCGGCCGGTCGAGCCACGGGTCCATGAGCGGCCCGATCGGCTCGCCGCTCTCCTCCGAGAGCGCGGCCCACAGGTCGCTCGTGCGCGCGTTGGCGTAGCGGAACCGCTCGAGGTAGCGCGCGACGCCGCGCCGGAAGACGTCCTCGCCGAGGTACGACTCGAGCATCGCGATCAGCGTCGCGCCCTTGCCGTAGCTGATCTCGTCGAAGATCTGGGCGATCTCCTCCGGCCGCTCGACGACCGCGCGCACCGGGTGCGTCGCGTTGAGCGAGTCCGCGTCGAGCGCCGCCCCGGTGCCCGCGACGCGCAGGAAGAAGTCCGAGCCGGTGTCGAGGCCCGGCTCGAGCCGCTCGGAGATCTTGGTCTCGAGGAACGAGGCGAGGCTCTCGCTCAGCCAGATGTCGGTCCAGCTGGACATCGTCACGAGGTTGCCGAACCACATGTGCGCGACCTCGTGGGCGATCGTCTCGAGCACGTCCCGGCGGGCGAACGAGCGGGTCGACGCGTCGAGGAGGAGCCGCGTGTCCCGGAACGTGATCGCGCCCCAGTTCTCCATCGCGCCGAAGCTCGTCTCCGAGATGCAGACGAGGTCGAGCTTGGGCAGCGGGTAGGGGATGCCGTAGTACGACTCGTAGGCGGCGAGGACGCGGGGGGTGGTCGACAGCCCGTAGCGGCCCATCTCCGCCTGGCCGGGGGGGGCGAAGACCCGGAAGCGGACCCGCCCGCTCGTGTCCTCGAGCAGGTCAAACCGGCCGATCCCGAGGTAGAAGAGGTACGTCGCCATCGACGGCGTCGGGTAGAAGGTCCACTCGCGCCGGCCCTCGACCGTGCGGGTCGAGCGTTCCATCGTGTTCGAGACGACGAGCAGCTCGGGTTCGGTGCGCACCTTCAGCAGGATCCGGCTCTTGCGGTCCGGCCGGTCGAGGCAGGGGAAGATCCGTCGCGCGCCGATCGGCTCGCACTGGGTCGTCAGCACGTACCGATCGCCCTGGCGCGAGCGGTAGAGGCCGAGGAGGCCGGTCTCGAGGACCCGGCCCCGGAAGCTCACCCGGACCGGGCCGGCCCCGAGCGCCGGGAGCTCGAGCCGGTGGGCGCCCGCGTCGCGCCGGAAGTCCACCGACGCCCCCCCGCTCCGCACCTCCGTGATCTCGATCCCGTCGGCGTCGAGGGCGAACGGGGCCGCGCCGTCCGGCAGATCGAACTCGACCGCCCCGTTCCAGGCGAGTCCCGCGAAGTCGACGTCGAGGTCGAGGCGGTACTCGGGAACGAAGGGGGGTTCCCCCGAATCCAACTTGTTCCACCTACCCCGAGAGAGCTAGGACGACCGGTCGGTCGAGATGAACCTTTGGACCGCGCGCGTCGCGGCGCCGCCTCCGTGCCAAGGTTAAATATCGCGCATCGGTCGCACCCTTCGGCTGACGGCCAAAGCGGCGGGGAAACACCCGGTCCCATTCCGAACCCGGCAGTTAAGCCCGCTGGCGTTCCGCGCGGTACTGAAGTGCGCGAGCCTACGGGAAACGCGGAAAGCTGTCAGCCTCCCTCTCCGGTCGAGGAAGACGCGTCCGGAGCTCCTGCCATCGCCTCGAGCCGGCGCAGCGTGTTCCAGTTGCGCGCCGTCCCCCGGACGCCGAGGCCCGTCTCGATGCGCTCGAGCGTGAGGTGCGAGCGCCCGATCCCCGCGGGGTACGTCACGTAGGCGTGAGCCCCGATCGCCCCCAGCGCCTCCGGACCGGCGAGGCTCGCGGCGAACCGGGCCGCGACCGCCGCGGGAGGCGCCGACTTGAGGAAGACGACCAAGAGGTGGGACGGATCGCGCGCGGCGAACTCCGCAAACGGGTTCCGGGCGCGGATCCCGGGGAGCTCTTCCGCGCCGCGCACCACGACCGGCGCATCGAGGCCGAGGCCCGCACGGCACGCCGCCTCGAGCCGGGACTCGAGCTCGCGGGGCGCGAGGGCGTCCGCGCGGAAGACGAGGTTGCCGGTGCGAAGGAGCGAGCGGACGTCGGCGAAGCCGCAGCGCGTGGCGACCGCGCGCAGCTGCGCCATGTCGAGAAGACGGCCGCCGACGTTGACCGCCCGCCAGAGCGCGACGAAGGTGGGCATCGGTCCTCGCGCGCTCCCCCGCCGCGGCCCCGATCCGCCGGCGCGCTAGGCGCCCCGGCTCGCCCGGGGGCGCTCGGCCGCCGCCGCGACCCCGGGGGCCTCGACGCTCGCCGGGCGGTCCTTCGCGACGAAGTCGCCGAGCGACGGTCGCGTGGCGAGCGCGTACCACGGTGCGAGGATGTCGATGAGCGCGCCGACGAGGGCGTGCGCCAGGAAGCGGCCGCGCGAGATCGAGCGGGGCAGGTACTCGCGGTGGAGCCGGTACCCCTCGAGGTAGCCGGTCGCCATCGAGACCCACACGAACCCCGTGAAGATCCCCGTGACGATGAGCAGCGGGCCGTAGCGGAACTGTAGGCTCAACGCGAGGACCAGGGTCGACGGCAGCGCGCTGAACCAGGTGAGGGCGGAGTAGAGCAGCGTGAGCCGACGGCGGGCCGGCAGCTCGCGCGAGCGATGGAGCGCGAAGAGGATCCCGTGGACCCAGCGGCGGCGCTGGCGGAGTTGGTCGGCCAGCGAGAACGCCCCCTTCTCGTAGGCGAAGCCCTTGAGCACCCCGAAGACGGCGCCGAAGCGGGCGCGCGCCCGGATCTCGAACGTGAGGTCCTCGGCGGGCGCGTAGCCGACCGCGTCCCATCCGACCTCGTCCTCGACGTCCGAGCGGATGAGGATGTGCGAGCCGTGGAAGCCGGCGGTCGGGTTGGCGGGCAGGGTCATCGAGTCGAGGACGCGAAAGTCATCGTAGGTGCGCGTCAGCTCCTGGATGTGGCTCGGGGTCCCGGCCCAGTCGATCGGGTAGAGGATCACGCCGACGCCGACCTTTAGCCGGTCCTGCTGGACGAAGTCGGAGATCCCGAGGAGGGTATCCTGGCCGACGCACGTCTCCTCGTCCTGGTGGTACACCCAGGTGGCCGGGCCCGAGAGGCCCAGCGCCTGGCGGCGCTCGACGGCGAACTGGAGCGCGCGGGCCTTGCCCGACGTGCCGAGCGGCGTCGCGTAGCTACGGGGCACGACCAGGATCCGCACGCCGTCGCGGCGCAGCGCCTCATAGACGGCCGGGGACGTCGCGTAGCCCTCGGGCTCGACGACCAGCCACACCTCGATCCGGTAGGCGAGCCGGGCCGTGTGGCGCGCCCAGTAGAGGACGGAGCGGGCGCTCTCCTCGAGCGCGCCGACGTTCTTCCCGATCGCGGTGATCTGGAAGAGGACCGTGGTCGACCTCACGGCTCCCCCGTCGCCACGTTGAGGTGGTTGCGGCGCAGGACCCGCTGGGTCGCGAGGAACGACACGACGAAGAACGGCACGGGGACGAGCCAGACGCCCGGGAGCGCCGCCAGCCAGATCGGCGGGGTCGGTTCGCGTGCGATGATCGACAGCGCCACGAGAACGCCGCTGATGCCGGCCGCGATGGCGACCGTCCAGGCCACGATCGCCCGGCGGCGCGCCTTCAGGTCGTCGATCGTCCGATTGTAGCGCTCGGCGGTGAAATTACCGTACTGCGCGGCGGTCGGAGCGCGGACGCTCGCGGGCCCGCGGCGCGCGTCGGTCGCGCTCGCGGCAAGACCCGGCGAGTCCGCCGGGTCCGGCGTCGGGCCACGGTGGAGGAAATCGATCTCGCGCGCGGCCTTTCCGAGCTCCGCCTCGAGCCGTTCGGCGGCCTGGTGGAGGTCGTGCCAGCGCTCGTCCATCTCCCGCAAGCCCTCGCCGATCTCGCTCACCGAGGCGCTTGCGTAGTCGATCCGCTGGGCGAGGTACGGGCTCACGTCCCCCGCCGGAGTCGTCCCGGCCGCCGAGCCGGGCGCGGGCGTTCGGCCGCCGTCCTGCGCCGTCGGAACCGGTGCGGTGGGCGAGGCCTTCCCCGTGGCGCCGGGGCCCCGTCGGGGTCGAAGCTCCTCGTCCATCTCGGCGATCTGCGCGAGGACCTCGCTCGGGTCCGCCCAGGCGATCGCGTCGGGGGCGCTCGCAGGCGGTGCCTCGTCGATGGGGGGCTCCGCGCGACGTGGGGGAGCGCGCGTGCGAGACGCCTTCTCCGTCGTCACCATCACGTCCCGCGCCGGTTCGATGCCGTTCATCGGAAGCGGAGGTCCCGGAACCTCCTCGTCGGCCCGATGCCCGTGCACTTGAGCATTCTCGCGGTTTGGGGAACTTAATACTTTGCGCGGTTCCGCCGCGGGGCCGTCGTCGCGGCGGCCCCGGCGAGACGATCGACCGCGGCCGCCGAGCCGGGGCGATAGCCTAATCGTCCGCGCCCGGTCGCACCGCCGATGTACCTCGGGGCCCACATCGGCATCGCCGAGGGGCTTCCCGAGGCCGTGCGCGAGCTCCGACGGATCGGGGGCGAGTCGCTCCAAATCTTCTCCAAGAGCCCTCAGATGTGGAGCGGGCCGCCGCTCTCGCCCGACGCGGCGACGGCATTCCGGGGGGCGGTCGTCGCCGAGGGAATCCGCGCCACCGCGGTCCACCACGGCTACCTCATCAACCTCGCGAGCCCGAAATCCGCGACGCTCAAGCGATCGCGCCGCGCGTTCTGGGACGAGATCGGCCGGGCGGAGATGCTCGGGGTGAACGGCCTGATCTTCCACCCCGGCGCCCATCTCGGCTCGGGGATCGACGCGGGCCTCGCGACGATCGCCGAGAGCCTCGCCGACGCCGTCGCGCGGCTCCCCGACGTGCGCGTTCACCTGCTCCTCGAGAACGCGGCGGGCCAGGGGACCGCGCTCTGCTCGACGCTCGAAGAGCTGGCGCGCGTCCTCGCCGCCGTGGACGCACCGGGCCGGCTCGGGGTGACGCTGGACACCTGCCACCTCTTCGCCGCGGGCAACGACTTCCGGGACGAGGCCGGCTACGGTCGCCTGCGCGATCGGATCGACGCGACGATCGGCCGGACGGCGGTGCGGGCATTCCACCTCAACGACGCGAAGTCGCCGTTGGGCTCGCATCTCGACCGCCACGAGAACATCGGCCGCGGGGAGATCGGGGTCGAGGGGTTCCGTCAGCTCGTCAACGACCCGGCGTGGGCCGAGGTCCCGGGATATCTCGAGACCCCGCTCGACGGCGACGACTACGCACGCTACGCCGCCGACCTCGCGACCCTGCGCTCCCTCCTCGCCGGCGCCGCGCGACCCGCGACGGCGCGCCCCCGGGGGCGGCGTCGCTCGACGAGTTCCTCAACCGTCAAATAGCTCGCCCCTCCTCGCGCGGCCGCGCATGGGGGAGGACGTTCCGGCGACCCTTCTGGAGACCCTCCAATCGACCGCGCTCGAGATCCGCCGCGACATCATCCGGATGACGTACGCCGCGGGGAGCGGTCACCCCGGCGGAAGCCTCTCGGTCACGGACCTGCTGACGGCGCTCGTCTTCCACGAGCTGCGGATCGACCCCGCCCATCCGGACGACCCGGACCGCGACCGCCTGGTGCTCTCGAAGGGGCACGCCGCCCCGGCGCTCTATGCGGCCCTCAGCCTTCGCGGCTACCTGCCGCGGGAAGAGCTCCTGACCCTGCGCCGGCTCGGGAGCCGGCTCCAGGGTCACGTCGACCGGACGAAGCTGCCGGCGATCGAGGTCGCGACCGGTTGCCTCGGGCAGGGGGTCGGGATGGCGGTCGGGATGGCGCTCGGCGCGCGGCTCGACAACCGACCGAGCCGGGTCTACGCCGTCCTGGGGGACGGCGAGTGCCAGGCCGGTCCGACCTGGGAGGCGCTGATGGCCGGCGGCCACTACCGTCTCGGGAACCTCTGCGTGATCCTCGACCGCAACGGCTACGAGACCGACGGGTCGACCGAGGCGATCCTCGGCATCGAGCCGATCGCCGACAAGTTCCGGGCCTTCCGCTATCGCACGGTCGAGATCGACGGCCACGACTTCCGCCAGATCCTCGGCGCGCTGGCGGACGCGCGGCGATACAGCGAGGGCCCGACCGCGATCGTCGCGCGGACGGTCAAGGGCAAAGGCGTCTCGTTCATGGAGAACACCCACACCTGGCACGGCAAGGCGCCCAACCAGGCCGAGGCGGAGCGGGCGCTCTCGGAGCTCGGGGTCGTCGCGCCGCAGGTGCGCCGATGAGCGGCGCCGCCAAGCCTGAGAGCCTGCGCGACGCCTACGGCAGGGCGCTCGTCGAGCTCGGCGAGCGCGATCCGAGGCTCGTCGTCTTCGATGCCGACCTCTCCGGCTCGACGCGCACGATGCTCTTCGGCCAGAAGTTTCCCGAGCGCTTCTACAACGTCGGCGTGATGGAGCCAACGATGATGAGCATGGCCGCCGGCATAAGCCTCGGCGGCCGGACGGTCTATGCGAGCACCTTCGCGGTGTTCGCCGCCGGCCAGGCCTACAACTTCGTGCGCCAGTCGATCTGCTACAACCGGGCGAACGTCAAGATCGTCGCCACCCACGGCGGCCTCCTCGTTGGCGCCGACGGCGGGACCCATCAGATCGTCGAGGACATCGGCCTCATGCGCGGCCTCCCCGGCATGACCGTGATCGTGCCCGCGGACGCGCCGACCAGCCGGGCCGCGACGTTCGCGGTCGCCGAGCGGGACGGACCAGCGTACGTACGTCTGACCCGGGAGAACCTGCCGACCGTCACCGACGGGACGTTCGCGATCGGACGCGCGGCCGAGCTGCGCGCGGGGACCGACCTCACGATCGTGGCGGTGGGCGCCCTGGTCGCGCGCGGGCTCGAGGTCGCCGCCGAGCTCGCCCAGGTCGGCGTCTCGACCCGCGTGCTCGACTTCGCCTCCGTCAAGCCGTTCGACGAGCCGGCGCTCCTGCGCGCCGCGCGCGACACCGGCGCGATCCTGGTCCTCGAGGAGCACACGGTCCTCACGGGCGTCGGGGCGCTCGTCGCCGCGACGACGTCGGAGAACTACCCGGTCCCGGTCCGCCGCGTCGGGGTCCCCGACGTCTTCGGGGAGTCCGGGGAGCCCTGGGCGCTGCTCGACCGCTACGGCATGTCCCGCGAGCGCATCCGGGACGAGGCGTGGGAGCTCCTCCGGCTGCGGGGCAAGGTACAATGAGAGGGAGCGCCTGACGGCCGGCGGACGATGCAGCTGTTCCTCGACACGGCGAGCGTGACCGAGATCCGGACGATGTGGGAGATCGGGATCCTGGACGGGGTCACCACGAACCCGAGCCTCGTCGCGAAGGAGGGCCGCCGGTTCGAGGACGTGCTGCGCGAGGTCTGCGCGCTCGGCGTCCCGAGCGTCTCGGCCGAGGTCGTGGCCACCGACACGGACGGCATGCTCCGGGAGGGCCGCCACCTGCGGACGATCCACCCGTCGATCTACGTGAAGGTGCCGATGACGCCGGCGGGCCTGCGCGCGACCAAGGTCCTCTCGAGCGAGGGGACGCGGGTCAACATGACCCTCGTCTTCAGCGCGAACCAGGCGCTGCTGGCGGCCAAGGTCGGCGCGGCCTACGTCAGCCCGTTCATCGGGCGGCTCGACGACCAGGGCCAGGTCGGCATGGACCTGATCCGGGAGATCGTCACCATCTACCGCAACTACGCGTTCGGGACGAAGGTCCTGGTCGCGAGCGTCCGGCATCCGATCCACGTCCTCGAGGCGGCGAAGATCGGCGCCGACATCGCGACGATGCCCTATTCCGTCATGGAAAAGCTCGTCCAGCATCCGCTGACCGACCTCGGGCTCGCGCGCTTCCTCAAGGACTGGGAGAAGGTGCCGAAGGGCTGAGGGGCGGGCCCCCACGGATTATACGGCCCGCGCCCTTGCCCGGCGCCGGTGTCGGACCCGTCGCTCCTCGAGAAGTACCTCCGGCTCACGCGCGAGGCCCTCGAGCGGGTCTCGGCCGCCCCCCCGGCCCGGTCGTTCCTGCGCGGGGCCTCCGACGACGTCCTGCAGATGGCGCGCGCCTACCTGTCCGACGCGGAGCACTTCTCGGCGGCCGGCGACGCCGACCGCGCCCTCGCGGCCGCGAGCTACGCCCACGGCTGGCTCGACGCCGGGGTGCGCCTCGGCCTCCTGGACGGAGGTGACGATGACCGACGGTTCACCCTCTTCCGGTAGCGAGGCCCCGGCGCGGTCGACCGGCGTTCCGGAGCCGGTCCTCGCCACGATCGAGGCGCACCTGCGCCAGCGCGAGCTGCGCCGCGAGGACCTCTACGAACGGGCGCGGCGCCTGCGCCGGCTGGCCCAGGGCACGATGGTGCGCCTCCACGCGAACGGGGCCGCGAGCGTCGAGCTGAGCGAGGTCCGCCGCGGCATGGCCGACCTCGCCGACTGGCTGCACCGCGAGGGCCGGGGCGACGAGCCCCTCGCGCTCGACGCCTTCCAGGAGGCGGTCGAGGCGGTGCTCCTCGGCTCGATCGCGGCAGGACAGACGCTGCCGGGCCCCAGCGAGCTCGGCGTCGATCCCGAGCCCTACCTGCTCGGGCTCGGCGACGTCGTCGGGGAGGTGCGCCGCCGCGTGCTGGACCGCCTCGGCCGCGACGACGTCGCCGGCGCGGAGGCGGACCTCGCCCTGATGGAGCGGCTCACGCGCTCGCTGCTGCGCTTCGACACGACCCGCGCGATCGTCCCGCTCAAGCCGAAGCAGGACACCGCGCGCGCGCTGCTCGAGCGGACGCGGGGCGAGGTCGTCATGGCCCGCTTCCTCGCCCGCGCCCGTCCGTCGGACGGCGCGGGGGCGCCGTGAGCGTCGCGCCCCGGGGCACGATCGCCGTCATCGGCGGCTCCGGGATCCGCGGGATCTTCGGGGACGGGCCCACGACGACCCACCGCCTCGCCACCCCGTGGGGCGCCCCCAGCGATGCGATCGAGGAGGGGATGATCGGCGGTCTGCGCGTCCTCTTCCTCGCCCGCCACGGCCCCGATCACACGATCCCTCCGCACCGCGTGAACTACCGCGCGAACGTCGACGCCCTGCGGGCCCTCGGCGCCGACGCGATCCTCGCGATCAACAGCGTCGGCTCGCTGTCGGAGGCGCTCCCGCCCGGAACGTTCGTGCTGCCGAGCCAGTTCGTCGACTTCACGAGGTCGCGGCCGACCACGTTCTTCGAGGGGGGCCGGGTCTTCCACGTCTCGCTCGCCGACCCGTTCTGCCCGGACCTCGGCGCGGCCGCCGTCCGCGCCGGCGAGGAGGTCGGGGTGCCGTTCGCCTCGGGCAAGACCTACGTGTGCGTCGAGGGCCCGCGCTTCAGCACGCGGGCGGAGTCGTCGTTCTTCCGCACGCTCGCCGACGTGATCGGCATGACGCTCGTCCCCGAGGTCACGCTCGCGCGGGAGCGGGCGATCTGCTACGTCTGCCTGGCGATGGTCACCGACTTCGACGTCTGGGCGGAGCGTCCGGTCGCCGCCCAGGAGATCGTGGCGGTGATGCGCCGCAACGCCGAGAGGATGGGACGCCTCCTCGCCCGGCTGCTGCCCGAGACCGCGCACGCGCCGACGTGCCGGTGCGCCCGATCGCTCGATGACGCCGCGATCTAGCTCGAGCGCGGTCCGCGCCGCACGGTGATCGGGATCCGGTCGGCCGCGAACTCGAGCTCGGCGATCTCGACCGGATCGACGAGGGTCGGGGCGACGTCGATGAGGATCGGCGCCCCGAGCGAGATCTGCAGGGCACGGGCTCCGAGGATGCGCGCGCGCTCGAAGCGAGTGAACTCGGCCGCGGCGAGGGGAGCCGGTACCGGTTGCTCGGGCAAGGGTCCACTCCCCGAAATCGCGGGAACCACCGACGCGCTCAGGGGCTCGGCCACTCGGGGCACCGTATTTACGCCTTGCGGCGCGCGCGCACGCGCCCGCGACCTCGCGCGGCCGCAAAGCATTAGGCGGCCGGGCGGGCTGCGCCGCCGGTGCCGTCGCTACGGTTCGCCTACGCCGCCCGGCTCCTGCGGCGACTGTGGAAGTTCCTGGCGGCGTACGTCGCCGTCTTCGTCGGGGCCGCGCTCGGCTTCTACCTGCTCGAGGGCTACCAGCCGGGCCAGCTGCTGACCTCGTTCTACTGGGCGATGGTCACGCTCTCCACGATCGGCTACGGCGACGTCGTCCCGACGAACGCCGACGCCCGCCTCTTCACGATCGGGGTCGCGGCGATCGAGGTGTTCCTCGGCGCCTACCTCGTCTCGATCGTGATCGCGACGGTGTCGGAGGAGTCGCAGCACCGCGTGCTCGGCACGTTCGGCACCGACTTCGCCGACCACATCATCGTCCTCGGCTACTCGGCGGTGGGTCGCGCCGCGATCCGCGAGCTCCTCGCCCAGGGCGAGAAGGTGGCGGTCGTCGCGGAGAGCTCGGCCGACGTCACGACGCTCCGCTCGCTCGCGAGCGACAAGCAGCTGTTCGCGACCTTCGGGGCGCCCGGGGACGTGGACATCCTCAAGCGGGTCAACGTCGCCGGGGCGCACTCGGTCGTCGTGGCGACCGGCGACGACACGACCACGCTCATCGCCGCGCTGAACGCTCGGGCGCTGAACCCGCGCATCCGCATCGTGGTCTCGGTCGGCCGTCCCGAGCTCAAGCAGACGCTCAAGGCGGCCGGGGTCACCTACGTCGCCTCGCCGAGCGAGATGGCGGGCCGGCTGTGCGCCGACGCGGCGTTCCGCCCCGAGGTCGCGAACATGGTCGAGGACCTGACGACGACCGAGTACGGGGCCGACATGGAGGAGTTCGTCCTGAGCGAGCGGACCCCGATCTCGACCCAGGGTCTCGCCGAGGCCGAGGCGCTCGTGCGGCGGGCCTCGGACTGCCTCGTCATCGGCTACGCCCGTGCGACGGCGGACGGGGAGTTCACGACCGTGCTGAACCCGCCGAGCAGCTTCCGCTTCCAGCCGGGCGACGCGCTGATCGTCGTCGGGACGATCCCGAACCTGCACCGGCTCCAGCGCTGGATCGGCGTGCCGCAGGGCCGGTAGGCGCCGGGCGGCCCGGTCCGGGCGCGTCGGCTCAGGCGGGCGCCGCGGCCCGCCCCTTGACGATCGGTCCCCGGTCGAGGAACGACTGCCACTGGACGATCTGCCGGTCCCGGACGACCGCGCGCCAGGCCGCGGGCACGCGCCAGCGGTTCTCGGCCGGCAGCTGCTCGCCGACGGCGGTGGTCCCGCTCGCGGTGCCGAACATCGCGACGACCCGTCCGTTCTGGAACCACTCCTTGACCCCGAGGTGGTAGTCGGGGCACTCGCGGAAGCGGGCGCGCCATGCCTCCGCGATCCGCTCCCGGCCCCGGACCTCCTGGCCGTCGGCGTCGACGAGCAGGTGGTCGTCGGAGAGCAGGGCGAGCAGGCTCTCGACGTCGTGGCGGTTGATCTCGTTCACGAACTTGAGGGCGATGCGGGCCGTGTCGGACTCGACCACCGCCGTCCCCCCCACCCCCGACGCGGCCCGGCGAGCCTGTGCCGCGCAGAGGGGACATCGCGTTCGGCTAGATTCTACTTTCCCGCGTCCCCGCCGAGGGCGGCGCGAGCGCGCTCGCGCGGGCGCCGGGCCCCGCGGGGCCTCCCGCGTCCTTTTGGGCGAGGAACAGGGCTTGGCGGCCGCGACCGGCGTCGACGAGCTCGCGCCGAAGGACGCGGAAGCCCGCGTCCTCGAGCCAGGCGGCGTACGTCGTCGCGTCGGCCTGGCTCCAGTACATCGGCGCATTCGAGCCCAGCCAGCCCTCCTCGATGCCCGTCCAGGCGGTCGCGCCGGTCGTGACGAGGAAGAGGCCCTCCTCCTCGAGCCACCGGTGGACCTTGGCGAGGAGGCGGGGCTGCTCGTCGACGGGGACGTGGACGAGCGCGTAGAGGCAGACGACGCCGCCGAACGTCCCGGTCGGCAGCACGACCTCGGTCATGTCCGCGCGCAGGAACCGCGCGCCCGGGACGAGCCGACGGGCCCGGGCGATCTGCACGTCCGAGATGTCGACGCCCGTGACGCGGAAGCGCTCCGAGAGCAGCTGGGCGTCCGGCACCCCGCAGCCACAGCCCAGGTCGAGCACCGCGGCGCCCCGGCGGAGCCGGCGGACGAGCGGCTCGAGCCAGTCGCGGTGCATCCGAAGCGTGTGGCCGAACGCGTCGCTCGGCGCGCCCGAGGGCCAGTAGGTCCTCGAGACGACGTTGAACCCGGTCCGCACGATCGTCTTCGGGTCGCGGCTCGGGGCCATCGCATGCGGATGAGTGCGCATACCATATGGACCCCTCGCCTCCCCGGGTCCCCCATCGCGAGCCGGGGGCGAGGCCGGGCCAGTTTCATGAAGAGCACGGGCTACGGGGCACCGGACGGTGACCCCATGCCGGACGCGCCGATCGCACCCGCGCCCCCGGAGCCGGACGGGCCCGTGGTCATCGGCAAGGACGTCTGGAAGGTCTACGGGAGCGGCGAGACCGAGGTGGTCGCGCTGCGGGCGATCAACATCTCGATCCCCCGCGGCAAGATGCTCGCCGTCATGGGCCCGAGCGGCTCGGGCAAGACGACCTTCCTCAACTGCTTCTCGGGGCTCGACGACGTGAGCCGGGGCCAGATCACCCTGGAGGGCGTCGACCTCCAGTCGATGGACGACCGGACGAAGAGCGAGTATCGCGCGCGCCGGGTGGGGTTCGTCTTCCAGTCGTACAACCTCCTCCCCGTGCTCACCGCGACCGAGAACGTCGAGATGCCCCTGTTGATCGCGGGCGTCCCCGGTCGGGAGGCGCGCGAGCGCGCCCGCACGATCCTGGGCGAGCTCGGCCTCGGCGAGCGGCTCGACCGCCGTCCCGCCGAGCTATCGGGCGGGCAGCAGCAGCGCGTCTCGCTCGCGCGGGCGCTCGTCGGACGGCCGGCGATCGTCTGGGCGGACGAGCCGACCGGCAACCTCGACGAGGAGGACTCCCACCAGGTCACGCGGCTCCTGCGGGAGCTCAACCAGACCCACCACCAGACGATCGTCATCGTGACCCACGACCCGTCGGTCGCGAGCGCGTGCGACCGCACCGTGCGGATGCGCGACGGGCGCCTCGAGTCGTAGGGGCCGATGGCGCTCGCTCCGGTCGTGGGCTTGCTCGTCCTCGTGCTGCTCGCGATCGTCGCGATCGCGATCGGCCTCGCGCTACGCCACCGGCTCGCCTTCCGCATCGGGATGCGCAACGTCGCGCGGGCGCGGGGCCGGACCGTCCTGCTCGTGCTGGGCCTCCTCGTGGCGACCACGATCGTCTCGGGCAGCCTCGTGGTCGGCGACACGGTCACGCAGGTCACGGTCCATTACACGGTCCTCGCCGTCGGCTATAACGACGAGATCGTCGGCAACCAGTCGCCGTCCGGGGCCTACGTGCCGTTCCCCTACTCCGTCTACTCGGACGTGGCCCTTGCGACCGCGGGCAACCCCGACATCGCCGGCATGGCGCCGGAGATCGTCAGCTCGGTCTCGGTCTTCGATCGGACCTCCGGCGTCCCGCAGACCAACCTCAACCTCATCGGCGTGAACGCGAACCAGAGCACCCAGCTCGGCGACTACGTGGCCGACAACGGCTCGGTCGTGATCGGCCCGGCGCCCGGCGAGGTCCTCCTCGACGATCTCGCCGCGTCGGAGATGAACGCCTCGACCGGCGACACGGTCGTCCTCTACGGGGCGAGCGGCACGCCGATCCCGTCGGTCGTCCAGGCCGTCGTGCAGGACAACCTGCGGGGCGCCTTCCCGACCGGCGGCCTCGGCAACTTCGGGAGCGTCTTCACCGACCTATCGACCGCGCAGCGCCTGGAGAACCTGTCCGGGGCCATCAACTTCCTCTCGGTCACGAACGTCGGCGACCAGGCGAACCGCCTCGCCCTCGCGCCGACGGTCAGCGCCACGCTCAACACGACGCTCGCGACGATCCCCGCGGCCGCGGGGCTCGCCGTCACCCAGCTGCTCGTCGACTCGCTGGCGAGCGCGAACGCGTCGGGGAGCAGCCTCGTGACCCTGTTCCTCGTCCTCGGGCTGTTCTCGATCGTCGCGGGCGCGCTATTGATCGTCGGGATCTTCGTCCTGCTCGCCGAGGAGCGCAAGGGCGAGATGGGGGTGCTGCGGGCGATCGGCCTGAAGGGCCGCGAGCTCGTGTACGCGTTCTTCTTCGAGGGGATCGCCTACGCGGCCGGCAGCGCGCTCGCCGGCGCGCTCCTCGGGGTCGGGGTCGGCTACGGGCTCGTCTACGCCTTCAGCGTGCTGTACCGGATCCCCGGCCTGCCCCCGAACGCGATCCTCCAGTCGTTCACGTTCACGACCGGCTCCCTGCTCGAGGCCTACGTCATCGGCTTCGTGCTCACACTCGTCACGGTCGTGATCGCGAGCCGCCGGGCGAGCCGCCTCAACATCGTCCGCGCGATCCGCGACCTCCCCGAGCCACCACCGACCGTGCGCACGTACACCTACCTCGCCTACCTCGGCGCCGCGCTGTTCGCCCTCGGCGCCCTGCTCTACGCCACCACCCACGCCGGCACGGGCGACGAGTCGTACCCGATCCTCGGGGGCGCGATGGCGATCGCCGGGCTCGCGCTCGTCGCCTCGCGCTTCGTGCGCAACCGTCTCGCCTTCTCGCTCGCGGGGGCGGCGCTCCTCGTCTGGGCCGGCGACAGTTCGCTCCACGTCGCGCTCCTCGGCGCCTCGCACGGCGGGGGGATCTTCGTGTTGTTCACCGTCGGGGTGATCCTGGTCGCCGGCGCCCTCCTGCTGTTCGCGTTCAACGCCTCCGCGCTCGCGGCCGGCCTCCTGCGCCTCGCGGGCGGGCGCGCCCGCCGGGCGCCGGTCGCCCAGATCGCGCTGTCGTATCCCACCCGCCGCACCTCCCGCACGACGATCAGCCTCGCGATCTTCGCGCTCGTGGTGTTCGTCCTCGTGACGATCGCGACCGCGGGGGCGACCGTCGACGCGAGCCTCGGCAACACGCTCGAGGCGCAGTCCGGCGGCTACACGTTCGTCGCGTACTCCTCCGTCCCGGTCCCCGACCTGCCCGGGCTCGTCGCCAACAACTCGAGCGTCGCGCCGTTCTTCGACGAGGTCGTACCGCTCGCCTACGCGGGCCTCTACGTGAACGTCAGCGGGTTCGCCGGCAATCCCTACTCGGACTCGGTCTACTCCGCGCCGGCGTCGGCACCGGCGTCCTCGAACTTCTACAGCACCAACCACTACACGTTCACCGCGACCGAGGGCGGTATCTCCGCCGCCCAGGTGATGTCGGAGCTCGCCTCCGTGCCCGACGTCGCGATCGTCGACCAGAGCTACTCGCCGATCGCCAACAACCTCGGCGGCGGCTCGACCGCCGCGCACCCGAAGGTGGACGTCGGCGGCACGCTCGGGCTGTCGAACCCCGCGAACGGGAACCGCACGACCGTCACCGTGATCGGGGTCATGACCCAGTCGCTCGTCACCGGGGTCTTCGTGAGCCCCCCGACCGCGGCCGCGCTCGGCATCCGCGCGCCCCAGCTGTTCTTCCTCTCGCTGACGGCCGGCCAGTCGGCGGTCCGGGCCGCCCAGCTCGCCAAGGCGGCGTTCTTCCCGTACGGGCTCGTCGTGCTGAACATCGCCGCGATCCTCGCCTCCTCGATCGCCCCGACCGAGGGGATCATCGGCCTCCTCCAGGTGTTCGTCGGGCTCGGCCTCGCGGTCGGGATCGCCGCGCTCGGCATCGTCGCGCTGCGCGCGGTCGTCGAGCGACGCCGCGAGATCGGGATGCTGCGGGCGAACGGCTTCACCCGCGCGATGGTCCTGCGCGCCTTCTTCCTGGAGTACTCGTTCGTGACCCTCGTCGGCATCGCGATCGGGACCGCCCTCGGCCTGCTGGTCGTATGGAACCTGACGCAGGGCCCCTCCGCGAGCGCGGCCGGGGCCACCGTCTTCGCGATCCCGCTGGTCAACCTCGCGCTGATCCTCGGGGCCGCCTTCGGCCTCTCCATGGCCGCGGTCGCCCAGCCGTCGCTGCGGGCCGCGCGACTGCCGCCGGCGGAGGCGGTGCGCCCCACCGAGTGAGCGCGGGCGACGCCTAGCCGCCGGTGACGTCCTCGAGGAACTCGCGGATCGTCCCGAGGAACTCCTTGGGCTGCTCCAGGATCATGCGGTGGCTGCTGTGCTGCAGCACGCGCAGGTGCGCCGGCTCGATCCGCTCGGCCATCTCGACCGACGGATTGAGGAAGGTGTCGTAGCGGCCGACGACGACCAGGGTCGGCACCTCGATCTTCGAGTAGTAGCGACGGCCGTCCCACCGCGAGAGCGTGCCGTCGACCGCGAACTCGTCGCCCGAGCGGGTCATCATCGTGCGGTACACGTCGGTCGCGAGGCGCGTCGCCTTCCAGTCCTTGCTCGTCCCCTTGAAGAAGCGGGTCTGGAACGGCCCGAACACCTCCTCGACCAGGCGCTGGTACTCGCTCGAGTCGAACGCGCGCGCCCGGGTCAGCTCGCGCAGGAGCGCCCGCTGCTTCCGCGAGGCGACGGCGAGCGCGGTCCGGTTCGACTGGCGCACCTCCTCGGCACTGCCGGCGGTCGCGCAGAGCAGGAGCGAGGTGAGGTGGCGCTCGTAGCGGTGCGCGTACTCGAGGGCCACGAACCCGCCGGCCGAGTAGCCGAGCAGGTGGAGCTCGGTGATCCGCAGCGCCTTGCGGATCGCCTCGACGTCCTCGGCCATCGCGGCGAGCGTGTACTCCCGACGGGACCCCGGCCGCCAGCTGTGGCCCACGCCCCGCGGATTGAACAGGATCACCCGCAGGTGGGCGTTCGCGAGCCGCAAGAGGCCGCGCAGGTAGTGGTAGGTGAGGCCGGGACCGCCGGGGTGGACGACGAGGGTCGCCGGCCCCTTCCCCCGGGAGACGTACTCGAAGAAACGGCCGTTCGGGGTGCGGATCGTGCGAACGCGGGCCATCGCCCCGGTATCGCACCCCGCTCTCAAACGTTTCCGTACGGGCCCGCGCCGATCGCACCCGCGCTCGAGCCCCGCGCCGGAGGAGTTCGGGCCGAACCGGCGAGGAGAAGGGTGCGGGCACCGGGATTTGAACCCGGGTTATAGGCTTGGCAAGCCTATGTGATAACCAGACTACACTATGCCCGCATCCGCGCGCCCGAGCGCGCGCGCGCTCGGACAATCGTCCGCGAGATAAAGACCACCGCTCCGGCGGCGGTCGCGGGCGCTCGAAGCCGCCGGGTTATTACCGCGTCGGGGACCTGCCGACCTCTGGAGGGTGGGGCGGCCGTGGTCGAGGTCTGGCGGGAGGGCGAGGTCGTCGCGCTCAAGGCGCGCGGGGCCCCCGCGCTGCTCGTCCCGCTCGCCCGCGGGTCGGTCCGGATCGGGGACCGAGGGGTGATCGACCTGTCGGAGCAGCTCGGCGCGGCGCCCGGGGCGGCGATCACCTGGCTCGGCACCCCGTACCGCGTGCTCCGCCCGTCGCTCTCCGACCTGTTCGCCGGCCTCGCCCGTCGGGCCCAGATCGTCACGCCCAAGGACGTCCCGCAGCTGCTCTACCTCGCCGGGGTCGCGCCGGGATCGCGCGTCGCGGAGGCCGGATCCGGGAGCGGCGCGCTCACGCTCGCGCTCGCCTTCGCGGTGGGTCCGAGCGGCCACGTCGCCTCGTTCGACCGACGCGCGGATTTCCTCGAGGCCGCGCGCGCGAACGTCGCCCGGGCCGGCCTCTCCGGGCGCGTGACGTTCACCGAGCGGGACGTCGTGCAGGACGGATTCGACGTGCGGGAGGTCGACAGCGTGCTGCTCGACCTCGCCACGCCGTGGGACGTCCTCGCCTCGGCGCACGGGGCCCTCGCGGTCGGCGGCTTCGTCGCGACGTACTCCCCGACGTACAACCAGCTCGAGCGTACCGTCCAGCGCCTGCGCGCGCTCGGCTTTGACGAGGTCCGGGCGCTCGAGCTGATCGAGCGGGGCATCCAGGTCGGCGAGGGCGGCACCCGGCCCGACTTCGAGATGCTCGGGCACACGGGGTTCCTCGCCGTCGGGCGGAAGGTCGACGAGCGGTGACCGACCTGCCGCTCACCTTCGGCGCGATCGTCGGCATCCTGCTGTCGGCCGGCTTCGTCTACGTGGAGGTCGGCCGGTTCGCGACGCCCCAGGTGGCCGAGACGCTCTTCGACGAGCGCCGGGAGGTGTTCGGCTACACCGCCGGGCTGTTCGTCGGGGTCCCGCTCGCCATCGCCTTCCTCTTCTTCTTCGACTCGATGGCCAACGGGGCGATCCCGGGGGCGCTGCTGTTCCTCGCCCTGCTCGTCGGCGGGACCGAGGTCGCCCAGTGGGCGCTCCTGCGGACCCGCTACTGGGGGGAAGGCGAGAGCGGGCCGTTCTACGCGCTCGGCTACCGCGCGGGGATCGGCGGGATCTTCGGACTGACGATCGTCGCGCAGTACTTCAGCGGACCTGCGGTCTCGGCAGCCGGGATCGCGGTCGTCGTCGCCGAGTCGGCGGCGGTCGTCGGCCTCGAGGTCACGGGCGCGCTGCTCTCCCTGCCGCCGTCGGAGACGGCCGGCCGCCGGGGCGGTGGCCCGCTCCCGGGCGCCGTCTTCGCGGCCGTCGGGTTCTTCCTGATCGGTCTCGGCCCGCTCGCCGACCCGTCGACGCTCTCGGGGCAGGAGGTCGCCGTCGCCGGGGTCCTCGTCGCGCTGTTCGGCTCGCTGCTCGTCTACCGTCGACTGCGGCCGATGCTCGCCACGATCCCGGCGCCGAGCAGCGGTCCGCGCGTCGTGGCCCCTCGGCCGCCCGGCGCCTATGGTCGCACGGACCGCTCGAAGGGGGGCGCCCGCCCGTAGGGCGCCGCGATCGCCGTCAGCAGGTTGATAAGCCAAGCCGCCTCCCGCCGGGCCGCATGAGCCCGGCCTCGGACCCGTCGTTCGGCCGCCGCCTGCGCCGCGGGCTGCGCACGTACCGGGCGGCGATCTCGATCTTCATCCTCGGGGTCGGGATCGTGCTCACGATCCTCGCGCTCGGATTCTTCACGCCGCTCAGCGGCTGGGGCCCGTTCCCGACGATCAACGCCGCCACGAGCACCCCCGGCGCGAATTACAACCTCGTTTTCATCGTGATCGGCCCGATCGTCGTCATCGCCGGAGCCTACCTCGTCGGCGCCTACTTCGTCGCGCGCGCCAAGTTCGAGCACCTCATGGTCACCAAGAGCAAGGCAGAGTTCCTCCGCAACATCCCCGAGCTCGAGGACCTGCTCTGGGAGCTCACGCCGGCGGACGAGCAGCGCTACGAGGAGAAGAAGGCGGAGCTGCGGGTGCGCCGCTAGCCCCGGGGCCGGCGGCCGCGGCCGAGGTTAAGTAGAGCCTCCCGGTCCACGGGCGCGTGGCGGGCGCCGGGGTCAGCGAGAAGGTCGAGGGGTTCCGCTTCCGCCGCCTCGATAAGCCCGAGGAGTTCCGCCAGGTCGCCGAGGTCGAGCGGTCGATCGGCGGGGCCGACGGGGGCGGCCACGCGCCCTCGGTGCCCCTGCTACGGGCGATCCAGGACAACGGGGGCCTCGCCATCGGCGCCTTTGCGGACATCTACCTCGCCGGCGTCTGCGCGTCGATCCTCGGCTGGGACGGGACGACGCTCTACCACTACTCGCTGCTGACGGCGGTGCGCCCCGAGTACCAGAACCACCGGCTCGGCCTCGGCCTCAAGCTCGCCCAGCGGGACGAGGTGCTGCGCCTCGGCCTCCACGAGGTCCGCTGGGTGTTCGACCCGCTGCAGAGCCGCGGCGCCCACCTCCAGGTGCGCCGGCTCGGCGCCCGGCCCGACCGCTACTATCCGCACTACTACGGCCAGCTGTCCGACGCCGCCAACCAGGGCCTCGAGACCGACCGGATGCGCGCCGTCTGGGCGCTCGATTCCCCCGACGTCGAGCGCCGCCTCGCCGCCGGACCCCGGCCGCCCGAGGACGACCAGCGCCGCTGGTCGAGCGCCGCGGCGATCGTCGAGACCGAGCCGGGCGAGAGCGGGATCCGCCTCCCGACGGCCGTGAGCGAGCCGAGCGGCCCGCTCGCGCACCTGGAGATCCCGTTCGATCTCGCGCTCGTCCGCCAGCACGAGCCGGCGGGGCTGCGCCGCTGGCGCCACGCGGTCCGCGACGCCTTCCGGCTCGCCGCCGACCTCGGCTACGTGGTCGACGATTTCGTGGTGGTCGCCCCGGAGCACGAGCGCCGCAGCTTCTACCTGCTCGCGCGGGCGCCGGCGGCGCCCGGAGCCTCGGCGAGCGCGACCTGAGGCCGGGAAGGGTATAAGGCGGGCCGACCCGGTCGTCCGGCGGGCGGTTCCATGTCGAACGCGCGGCCGCGCTCGCGAGGCAGCCCCACGATCCTGTTCCTCGTGCTCGTCGCCCTCGCCTTCGGCGCGGCGGCCAGCGTCGTCGCCGGCGCCGCGGTGGCCCCCCCGTTCCGCTCGTCGAGCACCCCCGCGGACGTGCTGCCGACCTGGTTCTTCGACCTGCTCGTGCTCGCGATCTTCGGTAGCGGCATCGGCTTCTTCGTCTACCTGCGCCTGTCGCGCGGGGCCGCGGTCGTGCCCACGCAGTGGGTCGCGAGCATCGCGATCGCGCTCCTGGTCGGGGTCGCCTTCGTCTTCCTCGCGCAGCTGTTCGCCGGTTCGGCCGCGGTCGGGTCCGGGACCCCGGGCCACTCCACCGGACCCGGGCTCAACCTGACCGGCGGCAACGCGACGGGCAACGGGACGCTCGCCGGCGGCGGCACCTCGGCGCCCTCCTTCCACCTTCCCCTGCCACCGTGGCTACTGTTCGTCGCGCTCAGCGCGCTCGTCGTTGGTCTCGCGCTCGTCGCGACCACCCCCCTGTGGTCCGCCGTCGTCGGGCGCGCCCGTTCCTCCGCGACGCGTCGGATCCCGGGGGCCGAGCGGGACCGGGTGCGGGGAGCGCTCGCCTCGGCGGCGGAGGCGCTGGACGCGGGCGGGGATCCGCGGGCCACGATCGAGGCGCTCTACGGGGCGATCCTCGCCCGGGTCGGGACGATGGCCATCGGTCTCGAGGGAGCGACCCCGGAGGAGATCCGCGCCGAGCACCTGATCCGGCTCGGCGTGCGCCCGGCCGCCGCGGAGACCCTCACGCGGCTGTTCGAGGAGGCGCGCTACTCGACCCATCCGCTCGGCCCGGGCGAGGTGGACCGCGCCGCCCGGGCGATCCGGGAGGCGAGCGAGGACCTCGATCGCGCGCCATGAACTGGCCGTTCGGCTGGGAGCTGCCGGCGCTGATCGTCGGCGCCACGATCGTCGCGCTGCTCGCCGGTCCGAACCTCGCGATCGCCGTCCCGGCGGCGGCGCTCGCGGTCCTCGCGGCCGGACTTCTGTTCGCCGGCGCCTTCTTCGAGCGCGGCGCCGGGTCCCGGGGGCCCGAGCCGCCGGCGCTCCCCGTCCAACCCCGTTTCCCCAACGGGATCGCGGGTAGCCGGCTCGTCCGGGCCGAGGTCCTCAGGCGGCTCGAGGGGCTCGAGCGCGCGGGAGCCCTCACCGGGCCATCGACCCCGCCGGAGGAGCAGGAGCGGCTGCTGCGCCTGCCGCCGGAGGAGTTCCGCCGCCACGTGCGCGAGCGGCTCGACCGTCTCGAGGCGGGCGGATGAGCGGCCGAGCCGCGGACGAGCCTCCCGTGCGCTGGCGCGCGCTTGCGTTCCTGCTCTTCTCCAGCGGCATCGCGTCGATCGCGGCCGGAGTGCTGCTGACGGCCCCGGCGCTCCTGTTCCTCGGGCTTCCGCTGCTCTTCGGCCCCATCGCCGCGACGCTCTACGGGCCGCGATCGGTCCCCCGGGCCCGTCTCGAATGGCGCTCGGAGGGGACCGGAGCTACCGTCGATATCCTCGGGCGGTTCGTGCCGGAACCGCCGACGCGGACGGCGGACCTCGATCTCGAGTGCTCGCTGCCCTCGGGGCTGAGCGAGCGGGCCCCGCCCCGGATCGAGCGGACCCCGGAGGAGATCCGCTTCGCGCTCTCCGGGCGGGCGCCCCACCCGCTCGTCGTCCCCGTGCCGCCGCCCCGCCTCGCCTGGAGCGATCCGGCCGGGCTGGTGGCCCGCCCGGTGCACGGGCCGTCGCCACCGCTCGTCGTCGAACGGTACCCGCCCGAGCTCTGGCATCTCGGCGCCGTCCGCCTGGAGCGCACGATCCCGTGGCCCGGCGAGACGCCTTCGCGCCGGCTGGGCGCGAGCGGCGAGTTCGCCGGCATCCGGGAGGCCCGCCCGACCGACCCGGCCCGCCGCATCAACTGGCGCGCGAGCGCCCGGGCCGGCCGCCTCCTCGCGAACGAGTACGAGCTCGACCGCACCGGCGACGTGCTGCTCCTGCTCGACGCGCGCCCGACCCCGCTCGGCCGGGCGCTCGACACGCACCTGCTCGCGCTGTCGGTAGCGGCGGCGGAGGGGATCGCGCAGTCGTTCCTGCGCGAGAAGGCCCGGGTCGGGCTGGGCGTCTTCGGCGAGTTCCTCGACGCGGTCCCGCTCGCCGGGGGTCGCCGGCAGGCGCTGCGGATCCGCCAGACCCTAGTGCGCGCGCGCGTCGCCGAGGTCGCCGGCATCCCCGAGCGCTGCGCGGTCTCGCTCGGACGCCAGTTCCCTCCCGGCGTGACGACCGTCCTCTTCTCGAGCCTCGCGGTCGAGGACGCCGATGCGCTCGTCGCGCACCTCGGACGTCGAGGGTTCCCGGCCCTCGTGCTCAGCCCCTCGCCGCTCCCGCTCCAGGACGGCACCGGCACCGCCTCGCGGCCCGACGCCGAGCTGGTCCGGCGTCTCGCTCGGCTCGAGCGGCGCGAGCGGCTCGCGCGGATCTGGGCGTTCGCGCCGGTCGTGGACTGGGAGGAGTTCTGGAGCCTGAGCGGCCTGGTCGCGCTGCTCCGCCGGCCGGTGCGACGGGGGCGGCCCAGGTGACCGGCCCCGGGGTCGGCCCCCACTGGCGGACCTGGATCGGTCCGAGCGCCCTGGTCCTCGCGGGGGCGGCCCTCCTGCTCGCCGTGGAGAGCGGCCTTCCCACGCTCCCGGCGGTCGTGCTCGGGCTGGCCGGCGTGTCCGCGGGGCTCGCGCTGCGGGCCCGCCGGGCATCGATCGAACATCAGCTCGCCCCGGTGCCGGTCCTCGCCATGTTCGGGCTCCTCGCCGCCACGGCGCCGCTCGGCCCGCTGCCCGAGATCGCCGCCGGCGCGGCCGGCGTATCCGTCCTCCTCTGGCTCGCGGACGACCCCGCGCGGCCGGTCGGAGGCATCGGTCGGGGGGCCATCGGCTGGGCGCTACCGGGCCTCGCGGTGGCGCTCGCCTGGCTCGGAGCCGCGGTCCTCCCCGGCGGCGCCCTGCCGCTCGGGACCGCGGCCGTGCTGCTCGCCGGCGCGCTCCTCGCGATCGCCTACTTCGTCCGTCGGCCCGAGGCGCTCGCGGGCGACGGCACGCAAGCGATTTAGCCCGCCCGTCGCTCCGCGAGACGGCGCGGCCCCGCGCCGCGCCCGGGTACCGTCGAAGGGTCCCTCTCGACTCAACGCGGACGGGTCGTCCGCCGAGGATGACGTGAGGACAACCCCGGTGTCCGACACCCCGGTCCGGGTCAGACCGCCGAGAGGGCCTTGGCCTGCGATGACGCGGATCGTTAGGGCCGGGGCACAGGCCGCCGGCGGAGGGATATAGGGAGCCCGGCGCTCGGGGCTCCGAGGCGAGCGCGCTGAAGGTCGCGGAGGCGAAGGGCGTCGCGGACGCGGTCCGCCGCGCGGTCGCGACCGCCGTCGTCGGCCGCGCCGCCGTGCTCGACCAGGTCCTGACCGGCCTCGTCGCCGACGGGCACCTGCTGATCGAGGACCTGCCCGGCCTCGGCAAGACGCTGGTCGCCCGCTCGTTCGCCTCCGCGCTCGGACTCGGCTTCCAGCGCATCCAGTTCACGGCCGACCTCCTGCCGCACGACATCACCGGCGGCGACGTCCTGGACCCGCGGCAGGGGGCCCTCGTCTTCCGGCCGGGGCCGATCTTCACGAACGTGCTGCTCGCCGACGAGATCAACCGGGCGCCGCCGAAGGTCCAGTCCGCGCTGCTCGAAGCGATGCAGGAGTACCAGGTCACGAGCGAGCGGACCACCTACCCGATCCCGAAGCCGTTCCTCGTGCTGGCGACCGAGAACCCGCTCGAGCTCGAGGGGACCTACCCGCTGCCCGAGGCCCAGGTCGACCGCTTCCTGATGCGCCTCGCCGTCGGCTACCCGACGACCGACGAGGAGCTCGGGATCCTGGAGCGGCGGCGGGCGCGCAAGGAGGACGCGGTGAGCGTCGCGGCCGCGACCACGCTCGAGCAGTTCCGGGACCTGCAGCGGACCGCGGAGGACGTGGAGCTCGAGGGCTCGCTGGCCGGCTACATCGTCGAGCTCGTCCGCGCCACGCGCGCCGACGTGCGCGCCGAGATCGGCGCGTCGCCCCGGGGCTCGCTCGCGCTGCAGAAGCTCTCCCGGGCGCGGGCGCTGCTCGACGGCCGGGACTTCGTCCTGCCCGACGACGTCAAGGCGCTTGCCGTTCCCGCGCTCGCGCACCGGGTCCTCGTCAAGCCCGAGCCATGGGTCCGTGGCGTCCGGGGACCGGACATCGTGCGCACCGCCCTGGAGCGCACCGCGGTCCCGAAGGTCCGCTAGGCGGCGGGGACGCCTCGCGCCGGGGACCGTCGCGCGCCGGACGGCTCAGGGCGGGTTCGCGAGGTGGGCCCAGGCGGCCGTGAACCCGTAGACGACCGCGGCGATGCCGGCGAGCACGACCGCGACCAGGAACAGCACGACGAGCACCCGCCAGAGCCACGGGTAGCGCGGGTTCTCCTCGGACGGGAGCGGCGACGACCGCGGGTTAGTGGGTCCGGTGACGAACCAGTCAACGAACAGCGTCGCGGGGTACGCGAGGATCGCGGCGCCGCCGAAGCCGAGGTAGAGCAGGAACGTCTCGAGCGGGTCGAGGGTGAGTCCGATCTCGTAGGCCCGCGCGCCGTAGTAGATGATCCCCGAGCCGGCGACCGCGGCGACGATGCCGACGAAGTGGGTCGGCAGTCCCCAGCGGACCGAGATGCCGAAGCCGATCAGGACGATCGAGAGCAGGAACAGCGGGTCGAAGAAGAACAGGTCGTAGGCACCGAAGGCGACCGGGATCGGCCAGGTGAGCTCGCCCCAGAGCGCCACGAGCCCGATCCCGGCGCCGACGAGCGCGAGGAGCACGGCGCCGGCCTGCAGGTGGCTCACGGCGCGCTCGTGGTCCTTGCGCCGGTACTGCACGAACACCGTGAACCCGGTGTAGAAGACGATCACCGTCACGAGCACCAGCAGGTCGAGGATCAGGGTCAGGTCGTCGACAAACGCCATCGTGGTTCTCCGGACCGACGCTTCGGTCGCTTCGGCCGGTGGTTCGTCGTCGGACTACTAGTGCGCTTGGTGGAGCGCAGTTGACCTCGGCGGCCCGGTCGCCCGGCGGCCGGGGGTCCCGGCGCCGTCGGGGGACGCGACGGGGCGCCGACGGACGACCGGTCCGCTCGAACGAGCCAAACCGTTTTCCGTGCTGCCGGGGTCGGGCGCCCGATGGCGGAGCTCCCGATCGTCGTCGTCGCCGATCCCATCGACCGCACGGCGCTCGAACGCCTGCGCGCCGGCCCCTGCCGGGTGCGGGACGCGAGCGCGGACCCTGCGTCGCTGCGGGCCCACCTCGCGGACGCCTGGGGGCTCGTGGTGCGCAGCCGCACGAAGGTGACGGCCGACCTGCTCGGCGCGGCGCCCCGGCTCGCGCTGGTCGCCCGGGCCGGTGTCGGCGTCGACAACATCGACATGTCGGCCGCGGGCGCGCGCGGCATCCGGGTCGTCAACGCTCCGGCCGCGGCGACCGCGAGCGTCGCGGAGCTCACGGTCGCCCTCTACCTCCTCCTCCTGCGGGGCCTCTACCCCGCGATCGCCGCGACCAAGGGTGGCCGCTGGGAGCGGGGCGGCCACGGCCGCGAGCTGGCCGGAAAGACCGTCGGGTTCGTCGGCTACGGCCGCATCGCGCGCGAGGTCGCGCGTCGCATCGGGGCGTTCGGCGCGAGCGCGATCGCCTTCGACCCGTTCGTGGCGACGGCGCCGGACCGAACGGAGATGCTGGCGCTCGACGCGCTGCTCGCCCGAGCGGACGTCGTGAGCCTCCACGCCGCCCTCACCGACTCGAACCGCCACCTGATCGACGCCGCGGCGCTGGCCAAAATGCGCCCCGGCAGCTACCTGGTGAACGTCGCCCGGGGGCCCCTCGTCGACGAGCGCGCGCTTCTCGCGGCGCTGCGCGAGGGCCGGCTCGCGGGGGCGGCCCTCGACGTCTTCGAGGTCGAGCCGCCGACGGACCGAGAGCTGCTCGAGCGACCGGACGTGATCGCGACGCCGCACCTCGGGGCGATGACGACGGAGGGGCAGGCGCGCGCCGGGGCGGAGATCGTCGACGAGGTGCTGCGCGCGGCGCGCGGTGAGCCGCTGTCGAACCTCGTCGCGATGCCCGGAGGGCCCGCATGACGTTCGACCCCGAGACCACGACGTTCCTGATCGCCGGGCCGGTGCGCATCCACCCCCGCGTGCTGCGCGCGATGTCGATGCCCTCGCTCAACCATCGGGGCGACTACTTCCACGGCATCGTCGGCGAAATCCGCGAGCTGATGCCGGTGCTGTTCGGCGCGAAGGGCCATCAGCTGGTCCTCTCCGGCAGCGGGACCGCCGGGCTCGAGGCGATGTACGCCGCGCTCGTCCCGAAGGACCGGCGCGCGCTGGTGCTGACCAACGGCAACTTCGGCGAGCGCTCCGAGGCGATCGTGCGCCGCTACGCGGGCGCGGTCAGCGTCCTCAGCGCCCCGTGGGGCCAGTCGATCCCGGCCGACGCGGTCCGGGCCGAGCTCGAGAAGGGGGACGTCGGCGCCGTCTGCGTCGTCCACAACGAGACGAGCGTGGGGCTGGCGAACGACCTCGCCGCGCTCGCACCCGCCGTGCGCGCCTCCGGCGCGCTGTTCCTGGTGGACGGGATCAGCGCCGTCGCCGGGATCCCCGTCGAGCTCGAGGCCTGGGGGATCGACGCGATCGTCGCGGGCAGCCAGAAGGGACTCGCCGCGCCCGCCGGGCTCGCGCTCCTGCACCTGTCGGATCGCGCGGTCGCGGCGCTGCACCCGGGCACCTACTACCTCGACCTCGCCGCCCACCTCAAATCGCTCGAGAAGAACGACACCCCCTGGACCCCCGCGGTACCGCTGTTCCTCGCGCTCCGCGAGGCGCTCATCCTCCTGCGCGAGGAAGGGCTCGAGCGCCGGCTCGCCCGGACCCACCGGCTCGCCGAAGCGTCCCGCGCCGCGGTCGACGCGCTGGGCCTCGAGCTGTTCCCCGAGCGCCGCCATGCCTCCGACACCGTGACCGCGGTGCGCAACCCCGAGGGACTCGGGGACCCGCAGCTCCGCAAGGTCCTCGAGCGGGAGTACAACATCCTCGTCCAGGGGGGCCAGGGCACCCTGACCGGCAAGATCTTCCGGATCGGCCACATGGGGATCGCGGACTGGCCGGACCTGCTCGTCACGTTCGCGGCGCTCGAGCGGATCCTCGGCAAGGCCGGGCGCCTCCCGCGCCCCGGCGCGGCGCTGGCCGCGGTCGTCGAGCGGATGCCCTGACCGCCGGCTAGATGTCCACGATCACGCGCGCCCGTCCCCGCTCGAGGTCGAGCACGAGGCCGTGGAACGTGACCGCCTTGACCTCGGTCCGGGCCGGGTGGCGAGCGGGATCGAACGCTTCGCCCCGCACGCTCGCGATGATCGCGGTCGGCGGCCGGCCGATCGGCCGCGCGTGGATCTCGCGGACCACGAACCGGTCGCGCGCCTCGAGCATCAGGAGCTCGGAGAGGTAGGCGACCACCAGCGCGGGCGGGTCGCTCGCCGAGGCGCTGACCGCGCGCTCCTCGGTCGGGCGCACGCGTCCGACCTCCGTGATCAGCGAGAACAGGCCCAGCCCGAGGGCCTCGAACAGCTCGGCGTCGGTCGGCCCCGTGGCCCAGATGCCGACGTCCGCGGTCGTGGGAAAGCGACCCCAGCGCCGGGCGCGCGCCCGGGGCCCGGCGGTGCGCGACGTGCCGGAGGGCAGGGAGTGAGGCGTTTAAGCAGCCGGCCGGTCCTATCGTCGGCTCCCGTGCGCGTCACCCTCGTCGTCCCCACGCTCAACGAAGCGGCCTCGATCGGCCACGTCCTGCGATCGTTCCGGGCGGCGAGCGAGGAGGCCGGCCGGACGCTGTTCGCCGGGCAGGCGGTCGCCTGGGAGACGATCGTGGTCGACGGCGCCTCCTCGGACGGCACGGCGGCGATCGCCGCCGGGGAGGGCGCCCGGGTCCTGATCGAGCGCCGCCGGGGCTACGGCCGCGCCTACCGCACGGGCTTCGCGGCGGCCAGCGGCGACATCCTCGCGACCGCCGACGGCGACGGGACGTACCCGGTCGAGACGGTCCCCGCGCTCGTCCAGAAGCTCGTGCACGAGCGGCTCGACTTCCTCTCGGGCAACCGGATGGCCTACCTCGACCGGCGCGCGATGACGACCGAGCACCGGATCGGGAACCGGGTCCTCAACGTCTTCCTGGGGCTCGCCTACCACCGGTACCTGCGCGAGCTGCCCGGCGGCCGGCTCGCGGACAGCCAGAGCGGCTTCTGGGTGTTCCGCCGCGAGATCCTCGAGCGGGTCCACCTGGGGCAGGACGGGATGGCGTTCAGCGAGGAGCTGAAGATCGAGGCGATCCTGCGGGGGCTGCGGGTCGCGGAGGTCCCGATCCGCTACGGCGAGCGCTGGGGGCGCCCGAAGCTGTCGAGCTGGCGGGACGGCTACCGGAACCTGGTCTTCCTCGCGACGAAGCGGTTCCAGGTGGCGCGGGAGGCGCAGCGAGGGAGCCCCGTACCGTTCGCCTCGGAGCGGGAGCCGACCCCGCCACCCTGAGCGGTCTACTGCGTCTTGCCCGAGCGCTCGCGGGACTTGACCCGAAGTCCCTTGTAGCCGCACTTGCGGCACTGGACCGCGCGAGGTGGGTTCCGGGCGGAGCAGTTCATGCAGATCTTCTTGTTGAGCAGGCGCTCGACCGCCTCGGGGAACGGCATGGGCTCGCGCGGACGCCGCTCCGTCTATAAAGCCTCGGTGGCGGCGTCCTCTTGGCCGCGCCGCTCCTGACCTGCGGTATGCTCTCGCTCGAGGACGGCCGCTGGGCGATCGAGCTCGCCCGGGGCTCGATCGCCGCGCGTCTCGGCCGCGCGCCGAGCGCGGGTCGACGGATCGGGGACCGCGTCCCCCCGACGTTCCGTGAGCCGCGGGGGGCGTTCGTCACGCTCAAGCGCCACCCCTCCGGCGAGCTGCGCGGCTGCATCGGGTATCCGCTGCCGGTCCTGCCGCTCGCGGCGGCGATCGGGCAGGCCGCGGTCGCCGCGGCGACCGAGGATCCCCGCTTCTCCCCGGTACGGGCTGATGAGCTCGACCGGCTCACGCTCGAGGTCTCGGTCCTGTCGGTCCCGGTGCCGGTGCGGGGCCGCACGCCGGCCGAGATCGTCGCCGCGATCCGAGTTGGCCGGGATGGGCTCATCGTCGAGGGGGACGGGACGAGCGGCCTATTGCTGCCGCAGGTCGCCGCCGAGATGGGCTGGTCGGCGGAGGAGCTGCTCGACGGGACCTGCGAGAAGGCGGGGCTCGACCCCGGCGCGTGGCGACGTCCCGGCCCGCTCGTCCGCAGCTTCGAGGCGGAGATCTTCGCGGAGCGGACGCCGGCCGGCGCGGTCGAGCGCGTTGGAGAGTAGCTACGGGGCCCGCCGGACGAGCCGGGCCGAGAAGCCGACGCCGTCGACGTCGAACGAGCGGACCTCGGGTCCGGCGGGCAGCGGCTCGCGCGTGATCTCGAGCGGATCGGCGAGCAGGTCCTTCTCGAGCGCCTCCCGACGGGCGGCGATCGCCTCGTAGAGGGGCGCGGGCGCGCTCACCGTGATCGCGATCGGCTCCAGGTAGCGGAGCCCGAGCTCCTTGCGCGACTGCTGCAGCCGCCGGGCGACCTCCCGCGCGAGGCCCTCGGAGAGCAGCTCGGGGGTGGGCCGCCGCGGCAACGCCGCCACGACGCGTCCGTCCTGCTCCCGCACGACCCAGTCCGTCTCGGGAAAGGCGTCGCCCTCGCCGCGCGGCCTCCGGCGCACCGCGCGCACGTTCAGCTCCTCCGCGAGCAGCCGCGATCCCTCCTCCCCGAGGCCGGCGAGCGCGGGCGTCGGCTCGCCGACGACGACGAGCACCTCGAGCGGGATGCGGGCCCGCACCTGGGCGCGCTGGCGGAGCTCGCGGCCCACCTCGACGAGCGCGCGCACCTCGCGCATCCCCTCCTCGAGGGCGACGTCCCGGGCGGCGAGGCGCTCGGGCCAGGCGGAAAGATGGACCGAGCGCGCCGCGTCCCGGAAGCCGGCGTCGGCGACCTCCTGCTGGACCCACTCGGCCGTGAACGGAAGGAGGGGGGCCGCGATGCGGGCGATCCCTGCCAGCGCGTAGGAGAGCGTCGCGTGCGCGTCCCGGCGCTCGGGACTCTGCGCGTCGGCCCAGAAGCGGGGCCGCGAGCGACGGAGGTACCAGGTGGAGAGGTCGTCGACGAGCTCGCGCAGCGCGAGCGCGCCCGGTCGCGGATCGAAGCGATCGAGCGCGTCGTCGATCGCCTCCCGCGTCGCCTCGAGCCGGGAGAGGAGCCACCGATCGAGCGCCGACGCCGGCCGGGGCCGCTCGGCCGCCGGCGGCAGGCGGTCGGCGCGCGCGTTCTGGACGTGGAAGGCGACGACGTTGCGGAGCGTGCCGAGCGTGCGGTGGCTCGCCCGCTCGATCGCGGCGTCGCCGACGCGCATGTCCCCCGTGAAGTCCTGGACGAGGAACGTCCAGCGGACGGCGTCGCCGCCCAGCCGCTCCAGGAGCGCGAGCGGCTCGAGCACGTTGCCCTTCGACTTCGACATCTTGCGGCCGCTGTCGTCGAGCACCATCCCGTGGGTCAGGCAGACGCGGTAGGCCGGCCGGTCGAACAGCGCGGTCGCGATGACGTGCAGCGTGTAGAACCAGCCGCGGGTCTGATCAAGGCCCTCGCAGATGTAGTCGAGCGGCGCGCCCGCCTCGAACGGCCCGGAGTCGAACGGGTAGTGGAACTGCGCGAAGGGCGCCGAGCCGCTGTCGAACCAGACGTCGATCGTGTAGGGCTCCCGGCGGGCCGGCGCGCCGCAGTCGGGGCAGGCGAGCACGAGGCGGTCGACCGTGACCCGGTGGGGGTCGAACGGCTGCGGCAGCGGTCCACCCAGCCGGTCGGCGAGCTCCGAGAAGCTCCCGACGCACGTCGCGTGGCCGCCCTCGCACCGCCAGATCGGGAGCGGCGTCCCCCAGAAGCGGTTGCGCGAGAGCGCCCAGTCCTTCGCCTCGGTCAGGAAGTTCCCGAACCGGCCGTCGCGCACGTGCGACGGGATCCAGGTGATGCTCGCGTTCGCGCGCACGAGCGCCGGGGTGAACCGGCTCGTGCGCACGAACCAGGAGTCGATCGCGCGGTAGAGCAGCGCGGAGTCGCACCGCCAGCAGTACGGGTAGCTGTGGCGGAGCGATTCCGCCCGGAACACGAGGCCGCGCGCCCGCAGGTCCTCGAGGAGGGTCCGATCGGCGGCCTTGAACGCCTTGCCCGCGACGAGCGGCACCGCGCGCCCGAAGACGCCGCGCGCGTCGAGCGGGTCGAAGACGCCGACGGCCTCGCGGGCCCCGATGCGATAGTCGTCCGGACCGAAGCTCGGCGCGACGTGCACGAAGCCGGTGCCCTCCTCCGCGCTGACGAAGTCGTCGAGGACGACGCGGTAGCGGTTCGGACCAGGGCCGGGGGTATCGAACGGGGGACGGTAGGTCCGGCCCTCCAGCTCGCGACCGAGGAACCGGCGGACCACCTCGGCTCCCTCGGGAAAGTAGCGCGGGAGGGCGGCGCTCGCCAGGGCGATCTCGCCCTCGTCGGTCCGCACGACCGCGTACTCGAGGTCGGCGCGGGCCGCGACCAACAGGTTCGCGGGAAGGGTCCAGGGCGTGGTCGTCCAGACGAGGAGATCGAGCGCGTCGGACCCGCCGTCGATCGGGAAGCGGACCGTCACCGACGGGTCGGTCGTCTCGTGGTAGCCCTGCGCGACCTCGTGCGAGCTCAGCGGCGTCTCGCACCGCGGGCAGTACGGCAGCACGTAGTGACCCCGTTCGAGGAGACCGCGATCGAACAGGCTCTTGAGCGCCCACCAGACGCTCTCGATGTAGTCCGGGTCCATCGTCCGGTAGGCGTGCTCGTAGTCGAGCCAGTAGCCGAGCCGCCAGCTCATCTCCTGCCAGAGGGAGGCGACCTGGAGCGTCGAGGCCCGGCACTCGTCGCAGAACCGCTCGACCCCGAACGCCTCGATCTCCTTCACGGAGTGGATCCCGTGGCGCTTCTCGATCTCGAGCTCGACCGGCAGGCCGTGGCAGTCCCAGCCCGCCATCGAGCTGACGATCCGGTGCCCGCGCATGCGCCGGTAGCGCAGCTGGACGTCCTTGAGCGTCCGCTGGACGACGTGGCCCAGGTGCGGTGCGCCGTTCGCGGTCGGGGGTCCCTCGGTGAAGCGGAACGGCGGTCCGTCCGGGTGCTGCGCGAGGACGCGCGCGGGCACGCCCTCGACCTCCCAGAACTGGCGCACGCGCGCCTGCACGGCGGCCGGCGACGGCGCGCCGACGCCCGGTTCGTCCTCCGCCATCGCCGGCCGACGGGGCCGGGGGATAAAAACGTCCCGCGGGCGGCCGACCGCGCTACCGGGAGAGCCCGTGGGGCGGGGGGGTGCGCGAGACCGGCCCCACGTGCGCGCTCGGGTGCTGGCGGACGATCGTCCCCTCGACCGCCGTGACCTGGGCGCCCGCCCCCAGGACGATCTCGCCGGCGCGCAGGAACCCGACGTCGACCGCTTCGAGATCGGCCCGCTCGGCGTCGATCCGCTCGACGCGCACGCGCGCCGCGCCACCGAACACCTTGCGCAGCAGCTTCGGGACGAGCCCCGGTGGCGGCCCCTTGAGCTCGACCGTCGGGGCCCGGATCTCCCCGAGGGCGGAGTCGGAACGGAAGCGGCCCCTGACGGAGGTCCGCGAGACGATCTCACCGGGGATCGTCAGCCCGCCGTCGAGCTCGAGCAGACCGACGCGCGCCGACGGGACCTCGCCCACTCCGGTGAGCCGCAGGTCCCGTTCGACCGCGAGCGCCGAGCTCGCGATCAGGGTGCCGCGGACCGCGACCGAGCCCGCGTGGAACGTCCCGCTCGCGCGGAGGGTGCCGACGACCGCGAGCGCATCGTGCACGTCGAGCGCTCCGGCGACCTCGAGCGCGCCGTCGGCGCTCACGCGGTCGGCGACGAGGCGGCCTCCGATGGAGAGGAGACCGGCGAACCGGCCCTCCCCGACGTCCACGTCCCCGGTGACCTTCGCCGTGCCCGAGGTCGTCCAGCGCGCCGCCCGCACCCGCTCGCGGCGGATCGCCCCGGCGTCGCGGTAGGCACCGGTCCGGGGCCGAGCCGGTGCCGTCGGCGCGGGCGCGACCGAGGGCGTCGGAGCGGCCGCCGACATCGCGCCCTAGCCCTCCGGCGCGAGCGCGCCCAGGCCCAGGCGCCGGTGCTGCGTCATGATGCAGGCGTCCTCGATGGCGGTGCCGCCGGCCGCCCTCATGATCGCCGCGCCCTCGGGACTCTCGATGCCGAGCTGCATCCAGAGCACCGGGATCCCGCGGGCGACCGCGTCCCGGGCGATCCCCGGCACGTCCTCGCGGCGGCGGAAGACGACGGCGAGATCGACCGGCCGCTCGGCCGGGATCGCCCGGAGCGACGGGTACGAGCGCTCGCCGAGCACCGCGGGAGCCGTCGGGTTCACGGGTACGATCTGGTAGCCGTGGCTGGCGAGGTACCGCGCGATCTCGTTCGAGTCCCGGTCCGGCTTGTCCGAGAGCCCCACGATCGCGATCGTTCTCGCGCGCGAAAAGAGCGCGCGGAGATCCGTGTCGGACGGCCGCATCCGCCGCGCGACGCGGGCCGCTTACAAGACGGTTCCGCCGGCCGGAGCGCGGGCGTCCGGCCGGTAGGCGCGCGGCCGGAGCGGCGGGGGCGCGCCCCAGACGTAGTACACGAGGGCCACCGCGGCCCCCGCGAGGATGAGGCCCCAGCGGAGGCCGGTGGCCGCGGTCGCGTCGACGAGCGAGTAGAACGCGACCGCGTCGTAGGCCCCGTGCAGGAGGGCGATCACCACCAGGTTGCCGCCGCTGCGCGCGTAGGTCGCGGCGAAGGCGAACCCGAGCAGGAAGAGGGTCGGGAAGAGGATCGGCGCGGCGGCCCCGTAGGTCGTCCCGTAGTACAGGTGCACCGCCGCGAACAGGACGCTCGATCCGATCGCCGGCCCGATCCACGTGCCGGCGCGCGCCTGCCAGTAGCCGAAGATGAAGCCGCGGAAGATCGTCTCCTCGCACGCGCCGACCAGGAACGACAGGCCGATCCACAGCCACGGGTCGCCCGCCGCCTCGGTCAGCACCGGGTTCATCCGCTCCAGGAGCTGGAGGGCCGCCGGGTCGACGACCTCGTAGATCACCACGAGCAGCACCAGCACGAGGAAGCTCACGAGCGACAGCACCCCGTACCAGCCGAGGCCCTCGAGGGTGGCCCGCCGCAGCTGCCCAGCCCAGCCGCGCAGCGGCTCGATCCCGACGAGACCGAGGAAGGCGATCAGGGGCAGGCCGTAGACGAGGGCGAGGTCGCCGGGGACGCTCGCATAGACGACGCGCGTGGCGGGCCAGTCCTGCGGCACGAAGTACTGGCTCAGGATGACGAAGACGGTCAGCACGACGCCGGCGACGTAGCGCGCGTCGCGGCCGGGCTTCGGGCTCGGGGCGGAGACCGCCGGTGCCGTCATGCGGTGCGAGGCGCCCCCGGCTACTCAATCGCCCGCCGGCCGCCGCGCCGGAGCGGCGGTCGCGCCGGTCCGCTCGGCGGCGAGGAACGCCGCGAACAGGTCGTCGAGGCTCGCCCGGGCGCTCGCCGCCGAGCGCGCGCGTACGCGCACGACGAGCTCGCGGCCCTCGGCCCGCACTCGGACGTAGTCGGGGTTGTCGGCCGCGACCGCCGCGGCGAGCCGCTCGGCCTCCCGGGAGCTCGCGCAGGCCCGCCGGGCCACGACGGTCACTTCGACGACCGGCGCCTCGCCTTCGTCGGCGGAGATGGGCTCCCTCCCTTCGGTGCGGCGCCCGGTCCGCGGCTCAGCGCGTTGGGCACGATCGGGGCCGTGGTCGTGCGGCGCGCGGTCTCCGTCGCCGCCTGCTCCCGGAGGTAGGCGACGATCGAGGGCCACACTCGGCCGTCCTCGCGCTCCTTGTTCTCGAAGTTGTGCTCGTGGACGAAGCGCGTGAACGCGGCGCGGCTCGCCGCGTCCCAGGTGCCGGTGAGGCGACCGGAGTAGTAGCCCAGCACGCCGAGATCGTGCTGAACGGCCTGGGCGAGCTCGCCCTCGATCGGGAGGAGGGTCGCCGGGTCCTCGCGGGAAAGGAACGTCAGGTCGTAGAGGCGGAAGACCCGCTTGAGTTCCTCGATCGGGGAGGGGTGGTCATCGACCCGCACGTCGATCCACCGCTCGCTGCCGCCGTAGCCGCCACCGGCCCGGACGACGAGCAGCGCGGCCGACTGCATGCCCCGCCGGTCGCCGCCCTCGCGCTGGCCGGCGCTCAGCGCCGCCAACAGCCGGTCGGGGAGGTCGCCGGGCGTCGTCTCGTAGGCCCGGGCCATCGCGCGCACGACCCCGGGTCCGAACAGGATGTTGCCCTGGCAGGCGAAGCCGTCCCCGACCTCGTGGCCCGCCCATTCCAGGCACTCGGCGCCCGTGAACGCCGCCGCGCTCCCCTTCGCGTCCACGACCCCGAGCTGCCGCCGCTCTCGGCCGGGGTCGCTCGCCGTGAGGGCGCGCACGACGTCGGCCGCGCGGGCGCCGGAGCGCAGGCGCGCGAGGCCCTCGGGGCCGTAGGTCGGGTTCGCGTCGGCCTGGGTCGCGACGGCGCCGGCCTCGACCTCGGCCCACGGCACGACCGCGCCCACGCCGAGGAATCGCGACTGCACCGCGACGCCCCAGGCCCCCAGCTCCCGGTCGACGGCGACGATCGAGAACGTCCCGAAGCGCGGGCGCGCCATCGAGAGCGGGTCAGCACCGAGCGCGGCTTAAGCTCGCTCGCGCCGGGCCCCGGCGGAGGCGGCGCCCAGTGCCCCGAGCAGCGCATCGACCTGCTGCGCGGCCGCCGCACGCTCCCCGGCGGCGAGGTGCCGGCGGGCCTCGGAGAGCCAGCCGATCTCGCGTTCGACCGCCTCCCCGCGCGCCCGCAGGGTCGCGAGGAGCCGGGCCGCGAGCGCGAGCCGGTTCGCGATCCGGTCCTCCTCGGGAGAGGGCGGAGCGTCGTCCGGGCCGGCCGGCACGTAGTCGACGAGCCCGCGCGGCCACTGGGTGACCTCCCCCTCGCCGCGGCGCACGCGGCGTCGGCGCGGGGCCGGTTCGCTCTCGGCCACGCGGCCTAGACCTCGCCGGCGGTGGGGCTCGCGGCAGCCGCGGCGGCGGGCGGTGCCCGTGCGGCCGCGACGCGCGGGCGGGGAGCGCGGGAGCGCACGGCGTCCCACACCGCGTCGATCCGCTCGAAGAACGGCCCCCCGGCGCCCTCGGTCTCGAGGAGCGTCCGGGCCTCGGCGACGCGCGGGGCGAGGTCGGCGAGGTCCACCCCGTGCGTTCCGAGCCATTCGACGCTCGCGCGGGCGAGCGCGAGCTGCTCGTCGGCCGCCCGGCGGGCCCGTCGCGCCTCCTTGTCCGCCGGCGCGAGGCCGTGCTCGGGGTCCCAGTGGGGCGGCGTCGGGGCGGGGATCGGGACGCGCAGGGAGCGGAACGGCTCGGGCAGGGTCGGCCAGCGGGGCTCCGCGAAGCGGATGCTGAGGAGATCGAGCGCGCTCAGCGCGTTCGCGTAGTCACCGGCGGCATAGGCGGCCTCGGCCTTCTCGAACGGGGCAATGACCTCCGCGCTCGGCGCGCCCTTCCACGCCTCCAGGAGCAGCGCCACCCGGCAGGGTGCGAGGCGACGGAGGACCTTGCGCTCGGGCGGTTCGGCGGCCGGTGGCGTCGCGCGCGGCTCGGGAGCGGGGTCGGGGGGGCGGTTCGGGGCGCCGGGCACGCTCGGGGGGATCGGGCGTTCAGAGGAACGCCTCGAACTCCTTGGTCACCTCGGGATACTTCTCGTGGACCGCCTTCAGGATGTTGTGGACGCTCAGCTTCTCCAGCCGGACGTCCTGGAGCGCGTCGATGATCTTGTCGAACGTCGCGTCCGAGATCGTGCAGAGCTTCTCCTTGGCGAGCCAGTTGCGGTACAGCTTCTCCTCGAGCCGGGCGCGCCATCCCTTCTCGTAGGCCTGCAGGAACGCCGCCGACGGGTCGCCGGCGCTCACCGCCCGCGCGGCGACCTCGCCGCAGATCTTGCCCGCGATGCAGCCGTTGGCGATGCCGCCGCCGGTGAGCGGGTCGATCATCCGCGCGGCGTCGCCCACGAGCATGAAGCCGTCCGTCACGGTCTGCTTGAGCGGCGCGGAGATCGAGACCCCGCCGCCGACCATGTCGATCTTCTTCCCCTTCGCGTAGCCGGGGTGCTTGTCGATCCACGCGTCGAGGTACGAGCGCGCCTCGGCCATCGACTTGATCTGGCTGACCTGGACCCCGATCCCGACGTTGGCGAGTCCCTCGTCCTTCGGGAACACCCAGACGTAGCCGCCCGGGGCGACCTTGCCCAGGTAGAAGTCGCAGTAGCGGGTGTCGCAGTCGACGTTCGTCATGCGGTACTGCAGGCAGGTGTCCATGTCGCGGAGCGCTAGGTTCGTCGGGAGCCCGGCCCACCGGCCGATCTGGCTCTCGAAGCCGTCGGCGCCGATGGTGACCGGGGCGCGGATCTCGAACGACTCGCCGAACTGCTTGGCCCGGACGCCGACGATGCGGCCGCCCTCCTTGAGGACGCCCACCGCCGAGGTCTTCAGGACGACCTCGGCGCCGGCGTTCGCCGCGTCGATCGCGAGCTGCTTGTCGAAGCCGTCCCGCTCGACGACGTAGCCGACCTCGTTGCCGGCATGTTTCTCGTTGATCTCGAAGACCTTCTCGCTGGGGGAGAAGATGCGGGCGCCCTCGACCTCGACGTTGATCCACTTGCCCGGCTTGATCCCGACCTCGCCGAGCCACTCCTTGCTCATCCCCTCGCCGCAGCGTACCGGGCTCCCGATCTCCTGGCGCTTCTCGATCATGAGCACGCGGGCGCCGCTCTTCGCGGCCCACTTCGCGGTCATGCTACCCGCCGGGCCGGCCCCGACGACGAGGACGTCGGTCTTCCGGTCCGCTACCATGGAGCCCCCGACCTCGCGGCGGCGCTAGCCGATCTCGATCGCCCCGACCGGGCACGCCCGGACGCAGATCTCGCACCGGGTGCAGATCCGCTCATCGAAGGTGATCCGGGTCTCGTCCAGATAGATGCAGTTCAGCGGGCAGATCCCGACGCAGGCCCCGCAGTAGATGCACAGCTGTCCGGACGACTCGATGTGCAGCGACTTCTTGCTCGGCACCGAACGCGCCTCGCTGCGCACCGGACCCTGCGCTATTAAAGGCTAGCGCGGAGGGGTGGCCCGAGCCGCTGGGCCGGCGAGCGCCTCGGGCGCCGGGGGCGGCGGCACGTGCTCCGCCAGCCAGCGCTCGGCGTCGATCGCGGCCATGCTGCCCGCGCCCGCCGCCGTGACCGCCTGGCGGTAGCGGTGGTCGTGCACGTCGCCGGCGGCGAAGACACCCTCCACGCTCGTGCGCGTGTGGTCGTGCACGTGGAGGTAGCCCTTCTCGTCGAGCTCGACCGCGTCGCGGAAGACGTCGGTCGCCGGGTCGTAGCCGATCGCGACGAAGAGGCCCCCCACCGCGAGCTCGCTCCTCCGGCCGCTCGGCCGGTGGACGAGCGCGAGGCCCTCGACGCGCTCGCGCCCGAGCACCTCGACGACCTCGGTGTCGAGCAGGAAGGAGATCTTGGGGTGCGCGCGCGCCCGCTCCTGCATGATCACGCTCGCCCGCAGCGCGTTGCGGCGGTGGATGATCGTGACGTGCGGCGAGAAGTTGGTCAGGAAGAGGGCCTCCTCCATCGCGGTGTCCCCGCCCCCGACAACGGCGAGCGGTTTGCCCTTGAAGAAGAAGCCATCGCAGGTCGCGCACGCCGAGACCCCGCGGCCCTTGTGGGCGGTCTCGGACGGAAGGCCGAGCCATCGCGCCGTCGCCCCGGTGGCGATGATCACCGCGTCCGCGAGCAGCGTCCCCCGGGTCCCCGTGGTCAGGCGGAAGGGCCGCGCGCGGAAGTCGACGGCCGTGACCGCATCGTCCACGAACTCCGCCCCGAACCGCGCGGCCTGACGGCGCATGCGATCGACCAGCTCCGGTCCCTGGATCCCCTCGGGAAAGCCCGGGTAGTTCTCGACCTCGGTCGTGATCAGGAGCTGTCCGCCGGCCGGGACGCCCGTGACGACGATCGGGCGGAGCTCGGCCCGCGCGGCGTACAGGGCGGCGGTCAGCCCGGCGGGGCCGCTGCCGACGATGACGAGGCGGGTGTGGGCGGCGGCGGCCATCGTCCGACGAGGGGGGCCGGGGTTAAAGCGGCCGCCTACGGCCTCGGGGGCGGCAGCCGGAGCCGCTCGGCGTCGACCGCCGCCCCGTAGTCCGATCGGAAGAAGAGGAGGGGCAGCGCGTCCGCGCCGGCTTCCGCGTGTTCGACGATCCCGATGAGGAGAACGTGGTCGAAGAGGGGCACCCGGCGCTCGACGCGGCACTCGAGCGCGCCGAGGCTGCCGTCGATCAGCGGCGAGCCGCCGGGCGCGCGCCGCAGCGGCACGTCGCGGAACTTCTCGCGCGGTGGGATCGTACGGGCGAACCGCTCGCTCAGCGCGCGCTGCTCGACCGACAGGAAGCTCGCCGCGAAGCGCCCGCTCTGCTCGATCACGGGCAGGGTGTCGGCGTCCCGGGTCAGGCTGACCAGCAGCGAGGGCGGGTCGAGAGCGATCGAGGTGAGAGCGTTGACCGTGAGGCCCGCGTCCCCGCCCGGGCCCGAGGCGGTCACGACGGCCACGCCGGTCGCCCAGCGGGACATCAGCGCGCGGAAGCGCGCGGGCGGGACGGTCGGCGGAGAGAGCGTCACTCGTCCCGCCACTGGAAGAAGCGGACCGCGAGCAGGAAGATCGCGATCGCGATCACGAAGACGATCAGCGCGTCGGTGAGGGCCCGCGCGGTGTTGGTGAACAGCATCACCTGGTTCATGCCGTCGATGACGTAGTAGAGCGGGAGGAGATGGGCGAACGCCTGCAGCGCGGGCGGGAATCCCGAGACCGGGAAGAACGTCCCCGAGAGGAACATCATCGGGAAAGTGATGATGTTGCCGATCAGGGCCGCGCTCTCCGCCGTCTTCGCGACGGAGCCCGCGAGCATGCCCAGCGACACGAAGAGGAGCGGGCCCACGATCAGGAACGGGACGATCCCGAGGGTGAGATGGACGTGAGCTCCGAACAGTACGACGCCGGCCCCGATCATGATGCCGGCGGTGACGAACGTGAGCCCCATGTACCACAGGATGTGGGAGGTCAGCCACTCGGCCCGCGTGAGCGGGGTCAACGAGAGCTGGCGGAAGATCCCGTCCTTGCGGTAGGAGGCGGCGATGTCGACCATCGAGAACATCGGGCTCGTCAGGATCGTAAAGCCGATGAGCCCCGGGATCAGGTAGTCGATGTAGGTGTAGACCGGGCTCCCGACGTTGCGCATCTCGACTCCGAGGATCGCGGTGCCGTTCGCGGCGTACAGGTTGAAGGCGTTCGTGACGCCGGTCACCGCGTAGGTCACCTCGCCGGCGCTCGACGCGTCCTGGGGGTCGGTGTAGAGCGTCACGTTGACCGGGCGATGGGCCGCGAAGTCGGCCCCGAAGCCGTCGGGGATCACGAGGCCGACCGGGTCGTCGGCCGCGCCGAGGTTCGACGCGAAGTTCGATTCGTTCCAGCTGACGAACGAGAGCGAGACGACCGTGGTGTTGTTCAGCGCCCCCAGGAACTCCTGGCTCGCGGGGGAGTCGTGGTCCAGGTTCAGGACCGTCACCGGCACGACGACCGAGCTCGCGCCCGAGAAGATGAGGCCGAACAAGGCGATCAGGATGATCGGGAAGAACAGCGAGAAGAACAGGGCGACCGGGTTCCGCAGGTACGAGCGGACCACGACCTTGAGGTCGGCGGCGATGTGGCGCGGCCTCACGCGGGCGCCTCCGACTTGAGCGTGCCATCGTCCATCGCGCCGACCAGGCGCACGAACACGTCCTCGAGCGTGTCCTGTACCGTCGAGAACGTCGTCCAGGGGATCCCGCTCGCCTCGACCGCGCTGAGGACCCTCAGCGCGTCGGTCTTGGCGGCGAGCTCGACCTCCACGTGCCCGTCGACCGCGCTCGCGCTCACCCCGAGGTGGGCGCGCAGGTACTCGGCGAGCGCCGGACCGGCCTCGATCCGCAGGCGCTCCGGGCGTCCCCGCGTCGCGATGATCTCGGCCGGCGCGCCCTCGGCGATGATCGAACCGTGGTGGATGATCGCGACGTGATCGGCGAGGAGCTGCGCCTCCTCTAGGTAGTGCGTCGTCAAGAAGACCGTCCGTCCCTGCGCCTTGAGCGAGCGGATCACCTGCCAGATCGTCCGCCGCGCGGTCGGGTCGAGGCCGGTCGTGGGCTCGTCGAGAAAGCAGATCTCGGGGTCGTTGGTCAGGGCGAGCGCCAGGCCGAGCTTCTGCTTCTGGCCCCCCGACAGGTTCTCGAATCGCGCGTCCGCCTTGTCGTCGAGCTGGACCTGGCGCAGGAGCGCCATCGGCTCCACGTCGCGATGGAACAGGCTCGCGTAGTACTCGACGCCCTCGCGCGGCGTGATCTTGTCGAAGAAGCGGAAGCCCTGCGGGATCACGCCGATCCGCCGGTGCAGCGCGGCGCTCTCGGTCCACGGGTCGAGGCCCAGGACCTGGGCCTCGCCCTGGGAGCGACGCCGCAGCCCCTCGAGGATCTCGGTCGTCGTGGTCTTGCCGGCGCCGTTGGGCCCGAGGAACGCGAACACGGAGCCCGCGGCGACGCGGAAGTCGATGCCGGCGACCGCGACAACGTCGGCGTACCGCTTGACGAGGTTCGAGACCTCGATGGCGTCGGCCATCGCCGCCGCTCTGAGCCGGGAGGTTAAGAAGGCTACCCGGCGGGCTCGGTGCGCAGCTCGGCCTCGGTCCCGGAAGCGACTCGGCGGGCGGGTCCGCCGGCATCCACGTCGAGCGCCCCCGGCCCCGACCAGCCGACCGTGAGCCGACCCCCCTCCCAGCGTACCGTCGCGGTGCCGGCCCCGACGCGCAGCCGTTCGATCGCGGCCGAGCGCCACGCGGCCGGGAACGTGGGCCGGATCGACAGGCGGCCCGCGGGTGCGTCGACGCGCAGGCCCCACAGGCGCTCGAAGAGGACGGTGAGGAACGGCGCGACGCTGAAGCCGAGCAGGAAGCAGGAGTCGAACGGCTCCGGCCGGTCCCCCCGGTAGCACTCGTTCGCATACCCTTCCTCCGCCGCCAGGCGGTCGGCGATCGTGCCGAGGTAGCGCGCGCCGGTCTCGGCCTCGCCCGCCACGAGCGCCGCGTCCGCGGCCCAGGCGGTCGCGATCGTCCAGACCTGGCCGCCGTGGTAGGCGATCGGGTCGAAGCTCGGATCGCGCGACGACAGCGTGCGCACCCCCCACGGCGTGGTGAGATCGTCGCGAAGGGCGCGCGCGACGTAGGCCCGCGCCTCGTCCCGGCCAAAGAGGCCGGCGCTGACCGCCCGCAGCGCGTTCGGCCGGATCTGCGCGACCGGACGGCCGTCGCGGATCGAATCGTAGAGGTAGCCCTCCTCGGCCCAGCGGTAGGCGCGGCGGAGGGTCGTCGCGAGCCGATCGGCCGCGCCCGCGCCCAGGGCCGTCCCGGGGTGCGACGCGCCGCCTGCCGACCGCCGTTCCATGAGGGCGAGGGTCTGCCACCAGAGCACCTGGACGTCGATCGCATGCGAGCGTCGATCGGCCGAGTCCCAGATCGTGGTGTCGGGCGCGTCGATGCCGTAGCCGACCCGCGCCAGCCCCCCGGTCGCATCGCTGATCTCCTCCGCCTCGCCGCCATTGCGCAGCAGCCCCGTGGCCGGGTCGGTGCGGGCCGCGCCCCAGGAGACGATCCGCTCGAGAGCCCGCGACCACTCCGCCGGCAGGCCTCCCGCACCGCTGTGCCGTCGCCAGGCGTCGATCAGCGCCGGAAAGTAGAGGGTCGTGTCGGAGGTGCCGTAGAAGAAGACGGGACCCGGCGCGAGCTGCATCGGCAGTTCGCCCTCCTCGCCGCCGAGCAACGGCACCGCGGTCCGGGACTGGAAGCGCAGCACGGTGTCGATCGACCGTTGCACCCAGTCAAAATCACCCAGCCACAGGAGCGCGGGCAGCATCCAGCCGAGGTCCCGGCACCAGAGGGCGGAGTACCACGGGTAACCGGCGACGAGTCCGGTCATCTCCGTCTCGGGCGCGCAGTAGAGCCGGCGCAGTGCCGCCGCCGCGCGCGCGTAGGCGACCTCGAGCTCGGGCGCCTGGGGGAAGCGAAGGGACGGGAGCCGGCCGGTCCACGCACGATCCGCGGCCGCCACGGCCTGAGCAGCGCCGACGGGATCGGCGAGGACGCAACGCGCGGCCTCGTCCGCGCGGTCCAGGTCCCGGAGGAGGCCGCCCGAGATCAGCACGCGGAGCTCGCCGACCGCGCCGGGGCCCACCGCGAGCTCGTACTCCACGCCCAGCTCGTCGACGCGCGCGCGACGGCGTCCGCCGATCCAGGATCCCCGGTTCACGAACAGCCGGCTGGGCGCCGGGCTCGAGCGGACCGAGAGACCGAACCCGCGCTGCCGGACGCGCAGCTCCTCGGCCGACGTCTCGAGGTCGAACCAGTGCGGGCGGATCCCCTCGACGAGGACCGGTACGAGGAACGGGACGAACGAGCTCGTCACGGTGACGGTGCGAGCGCCCGAATCGGATCCCGCGCAGCGCAGGGTGCGCACCACGCCCGGCGCGTCCGAGACCGCGCTCACGCTCTGGTCGACCTCGAGGTCCTGCCAACGGTGGCGACTGTGCCAGCCGCCGTCGCCGAGCCGTCCCTCCACGCGCGTGGAGGGGAGCGTCGCGTCGACGCCGTCGAGCCGGAGGTCGAACCGCCAGGCGCCGGTCAGCCGGATGCACTGGGCGGTCACGCCTCCGCACTCGACGACGGTCCCCCGCATCTCGCGGGCCAGCTCGACGTCCCCACGCCCGTCGAGGAGGGCGGCGGACGCGAGGCCGGTCAAGAGGATCGGACGCGGTGGCGGAGGCGGGGGAAGCGACGCGCTCACGCTGCCTCCGCGATCGCGCGCGGCCGGTCCCGTATGACGAGCCAGACCGTGGGCGGGATCGCCGACGTCTCGAACTCGAGGCGGATCACGAGCGGCTCGGCCGTGCTCGGAGCCCCGCCGACCAGCCGGAACTCGAGCCGTTCGCCGGGCCCGAAGGCGAGCGGCGCGTCGGCGGTGAGCGCCGCCGCGCTCCGCCAGGGCGTTCCGGGACCGGCTCGCAGTTCGACTCGCTCCGCCGGCAGCGGGACCCGGTCCACGAGCACCCGCACCGACCGGAACGCGCCGACGCGCAGCGGCGGATTATCGAGCGCGAACCGGAGGTCGGGACCGGAGCGGACGAGCGAACCGGCCTCGTAGACCGACTCCTCGACGGTCTCCGCCACCCAGGCCAGTGCCTCGATGGCGTGCGTCCCGTAGTCGATGCCGATCGACACCGCCTGGCGCGCGAGCGAGAGCCAGGAACCGGAACGGTGCATCCGCACGGCGCGGGGAGCCGGTCGGACGCTATAGGGGTTCGGCGCGCGCGCAGCCCACCGCGACGCTCGGGATGGACGGTGGCCTCCCCGGCCGCGGACCGGGGCGGGGCAGCTCTTTATCGACCCGGCCCTCCGGTCGGCCTCGGCAGGACCGGCGGTATGGCGCGCAGACTCCGGGAGGCGCTCGCGGGTACCCCGTTGTTCTTCGAACCGGCCCCGCCGCCGGCGCGCGGCTCGCCTGCCCGAGCGGCGGCGACCGTCGAGGCGATCGTCGGCCTCGTCACGTCGATCCCGAGGATCGACGCCGTCGACGTGCCCGAACTCGTCGACGAGAATCACGAGGGCCGGCCGCTCTATCGATCTGCCGACCCGCGGGCCTTCGCGCGGACGATCGGGGAGCGGACCCACCGAGAGGTCCTCGTCAACAAGGTCGTGGCCCACCTCGCCAGCGTGCTCGACGTCGAGCGGTGGGCGGAGGAGACCGTCGGCCTCGGGGTCCACCACGTCGTGCTGGTCGGCGGCACGAGCCGCTACATCCCGTACCCGGGCCCGAGCGTGACCGAGGCCGACCGGATCTGCCGGCCGATCGTCGAGCGGCACGGGGGGCTCGTGGGCAACATCGCGATCCCCCAGCGCGAGGGGGAGCCCCACCGGATGCTCTCCAAGACCCGGGCCGGCGCGACGTTCTTCACGACGCAGATCGTCTTCGACGCCGACGCGACCGGCCGCCTCCTCCAGCAGTACGACCTGCTCTGCCGCCAGGCGTCCCTCCCGGCCGCCCCGGTCCTGGTGAGCACCGCCCCGCTGGTCGACGAGCAGGACGCCGAATTCGTCCGATGGTTGGGCGCGGACGTACCCGAAGCCGCCGAGCGGGCGATCCTGGAAGGTGACGAGACCGGCGCCGCCGAGCGGAGCGTGGCCCGCTCGCTCGAGGTGTGGGACGAGGTGGTCGAACGTACCGAGCGCGCGGGCCTCGAGGTCCCGCTCGGGGTGAACGTGGAGCAGATCTCCGCGCGCCACCTCGAGCACGCGCGCGCCATGGCCGCAGCGTTCGCCGACCATCTCGGCGGTTGACGCCCGCGCCGCGATCAGCGGCGGGCGGGCGGACCGGCCACGAGCCTAGCCACGGGCCACGTCCGCCCGTCCCGCTCGATCTCGGCCCCCGAGAGCGACGCCACGAAGGAGAACCGGGGCCCGCCGCCCGTGCTCGCGGGCGGTCGCGCGCCCACCCACAGCGAGGCGACCCCGTCCCCGAGCTCCCCGACCTCGGGCGCGCGGTCGATCTCGGGGTTCAGGCCGATCGCGAGCCGCAGGGGACGTACCCGGCCCCGGCCGGACCGGACGAAGGCCGCGAGCGCTTCCTCGCCCGACTCGCAGTCGAACTCGCGCAGCCGTCCTGCCACGAAGCGCAACCGCGCCCGAGTCACGACGGGGGTCCGCGCCCAGCGGTCGTACGCGGGCCGGTTCGTCTCCCAGACGCCGGAGGCCGATCCGGCCGAGATGCGGGCCGTCCACAGCCCGCCCGGGAGATCGCCGGGCGTATCGGCCGAGGCGCGGCCGCTCCAGATCCGCGGGGGCGCCGCGGAGAGGCGCAGCGAGAGGTCGGTGCCGTTCGGATGCCGTAGGCGCAGCGAACGCGATCGCCCGAGCGAGCGCGTCAGCCGCCGGCCGGCGGCCACGAGGCGGCGGGGATCCACCAGGCTCGCGCGATACAGCTCGGCCTCCCAGCGTTCCGCATCGAGGCCGAACCGCGCCGCCGCGATCGCGCTCGCGTCGGCGACGCGGAGCCGCACGGACCGGGGTCGACCGCGCGACGGATCGCGCGCGTCCGGTGCGGCCGGACCGAGCATTCGGTCGATCCGGTCGCGGTCGATCCCGAACAACCGCGGGAACGCCTCGGGGCCCTCGAGGCGGACGAGCGCGTCGGAGCGGGATGGGCGCGCGGCGAACGGCCGCGGGGATCGAGCGCCCCGCGTCGCCAGCCCCTCGAAGAAGGCCGGCTCGTCCTCGACGACGAGGGTCGCAGTCGCGCCGCGGCGCCGCGCCGCCACGATGAGCGCTCGAGCCCAGGGGACGCCGTGGCTCCAGGCCTCCACCGTGAGGGTCTCCCCCCGCCGGAGGCAGAGGATCCGCTCGAGCACGAAGCGGGCGAGGACCTCCGCCGGCGGACGCGCCGGGGCGCCGGGCATGGTGCCAGAGCAGACCGCCCGGGTCGTGAACCTGACGGAGGGCTCGGGTCGCCTCAGTCGAGCGTCTTCGTGAGGACGCCCATCGCGGCGTTCAGGTCGGCCTGGTCCAGCAGGAAGATCGTGTCCGTGTAGCACGAGAGCGCCTCGACGATGTTGATGCCCTGCGCCGACAGCACGCCGGTGAGCAGGGTCAGGAGCCCCGGGGTCTGCTCGATGCTCTCCGGGCTCGTGACCGCGACCTCGATCAGCCCCTTGCGGACCGCGACGACCTGCGTGCCGCGGAGCACCCGGGTCACCCGCAGCACCGAGTCCTCGTCCAGGATCACCACCGTCCCGCGGGAGACCTGGATGATGCGGCAGAGCGAGTTCTCGTCCAGCAGCTCCTCGACGACATCGCCGAGGCGCTGGAGGACGTCCGCCCCGAGCCCGAGGGTCACGGCCGCCACCTTGGTCCGGGTCTCGATCCGGCTCTTCCGCAGCACGCGCCGCACCCCCGACTCGCGAACCGAGGCGCCCCGGCCCCTCGGGAAGCGACGGCAGGCGGCGACGATCCCCGCGGAGGAGGGGATCCCCAGGTCGGCGCTGATGCGACGCGCGATCGCCGAGTAGTTCCCGATCTCGAGCCGCAGCGCGTCCGCGACCGCGGGGTGGCCGTCCAGGTACTCCCGGACCCGCCCCGCTACCGAGGAGGCGGCGCCGGACTGTTTTGTCATGTTTGGGACACTCCTGCCGCAAAATGTCCACAGGCGGCCGCACGGTATAAGAGCGTGACGTCCCGTGGCGAGGCGCAGAAGGCAGGCGCCGTGAGCCGGTCCAAGGTCGTTCTCGCGTACTCCGGGGGTCTCGACACGACCGTCGCGATCCCGTGGCTCAAGGAGAAGAAGGGCGCCGACGTGGTCGCCCTGACGGTCGACGTCGGGCAGCCGGTCGATCTCGCGGCCGTCCGGGATCGGGCGCTGGCGGCCGGCGCGGTCCGCGCCGTCGTGGTCGACGCTCGGCGGGAGTTCGCGGAGGAGTTCATCGGCCCCGCGCTGCGCGCCAACGCGCTGTACGAGGGCGTCTACCCGCTCAGCACGGCCCTGGCCCGCCCGCTCATCGGCCGTCACCTGGTCGCGGTCGCGCGGCGCGAGGGCGCTTCGTTCATCGCCCACGGGTGCACCGGGAAGGGGAACGATCAGGTCCGCTTCGATCTCTCGACGACGAGCCTCGCCCCGGAGGTCGAGGTGATGGCGCCCGCCCGCGAGTGGAACATGAGCCGCGAGGCCGAGGTCGCCTACGCTACGGCGCACGGCATCTCGTTGCCCACCGGCCCGAAGACCCCGTACAGCACCGACGAGAACCTGTGGGGCCGCTCGGTCGAGTGCGGCATCCTCGAGGACCCGTCCGTCGAGCCGCCGGAGGAGGTGTACGGCTGGACGACCTCGCCGCAGGCGGCGGCCGACGAGCCGCGGATCGTCCGGCTCGGGTTCGACGGCGGCCTGCCGGTCTCCCTCGATGGGAGCCGGACACCGTTCCTCGATCTGATCCTCGGTCTCAACCGCGTCGCCGGCGCCGCCGGTGTCGGCCGGATCGACCATCTCGAGTCGCGGGTGGTCGGGATCAAGTCGCGGGAGGTCTACGAGTGCCCGGCGGCGACGGTGCTCATCGAGGCGCACCGGGCCCTCGAGGCCCTCGTGCTGCCGCGCGACCTCTTGGAGTTCAAGCGGGCGGTCGAGCTGCGCTACGCGCAGCTGATCTACGACGGGCTATGGTTCTCGCCGCTCCGCGCGGCGCTCGAGGCGTTCGTCGCGACGACCCAGCCGCGGGTGACGGGCGAGGTCGCCGTGAAGCTGTACAAGGGCTCGGCCCGGGTCGTCGGGCGCCGGTCGCCCTTCTCGCTGTACCAGCACGGGCTCGCGACCTACTCCAGCGGCGACCGGTTCCGCCAGGAGATGGCGGAGGGGTTCATCTATGTCTGGGGGCTCCCCTCGCGGACCTGGTCGTCCATCGAGGCCCACCCGACCGCGACCCTCGCGAGCAAGCTGCGCCCGTAGCGAGGACGATCGACGTGTCCGGCTCGGGTCCTGAGGCGTCGGCGCCGGCGTACGTGCGGACGGCCAACCTCCCGTTCCTTTCCTCCCTGCCGGTCGACCGGCCGCTGGCGCGTGTCGACCTCGCCGGCAGCATCGCGCACGTCGAGATGCTCGGCGCGAGCGGCCTGCTGACCGCGCAAGAGACCGCCCAGCTCGTCCGCGGTCTGCGGGCGGTCGCGCGGGAGGTCGCGGACGGATCGTTCCCCTGGCGTCCGGAGCTCGAGGACGTTCACACGAACGTCGAGGTCCGGTTGACCGAGCTGGTCGGGCCGGTGGGCGGCAAGCTCCATACGGCTCGCAGCCGCAACGACCAGATCGCCGTCGACGAGCGACTCTTCCTTCGCGCCGCCATCGGGGCGAGCGCGGACCGGCTCGCGGCGCTGGCCCGGACGCTGCTGGAGCGGGCCGCGGAGACCGTGGAGGTTCCGATGCCGGGCTACACGCATCTCCAGCGGGCCCAGACCGTCTCGGTCGCCCACTGGCTCCTCGCGCACTTCTGGCGCCTGGATCGCGACCTCGATCGCCTCCTGGCCACCGCGCATCGGGCCGACGTGTCGCCGCTCGGCGCGGGCGCCCTCGCCGGCTCCACGCTGCCGATCGATCCCGCCGCGTCGGCCCGCCGCCTTGGCTTCGAGCGGGTGTTCGAGAACTCGATGGACGCGGTCAGCGATCGCGACGCGATCGCGGAGCTCCTGTTCGATCTCGCGCTGGTCGCCGTGCACGCGAGCTCCCTCGGCGAGGAGATCGTCCTCTACGCCTCGAGCGAGTTCGGATTCCTCGAGCGCACCGAGGCCCTCGGCGCTGGTAGCAGCCTGATGCCGCAGAAGCGCAACCCGGATCTCGCCGAGCTCGCGCGGGGGAAGACCGGCCGGGTGGTCGGCGACCTCGTCGCGCTCCTGACCGTGCTCAAGGGCCTCCCGCTGACCTACAACCGGGACCTGCAGGAGGACAAGGCGCCCCTGCTCGATGCGGTGGAGACCGTCGGGTCGGTGGTCGAGGTGCTGAGCGCGTTGCTGGGCTCGGTCCGCTTCGACATGTCGAAGTTGCGGGCCGCGGCCGCGGACCCCGGCCTGCTCGCCACGGATCGCGCCGAGCGCCTGGTCGCGGCGGGAGCGCCGTTCCGCGAGGCGCACGAGCGCATCGCGCGCGAGTACGCTTCCGTGGGCTCGGCGACGGCCGCCGGCGAGCCCTCGCAGGCGCTCGCCGCGCGCGCCACCCCCGGCGCCCCGGCGCCGGACCGCGTCGTCGAGCAGCTCGCCCGGGCGCGGGCCTCGCTCGCGGCCCGCCGGGCCTCCCTTTCCTCGCTCGAGCGCAAGGTCGAGCGGATCGAGGAACTGCTGAACGAGGCGAAACCATGAGCGAATGTCCCGAATGCGGAGCGAGCGTCGAGAGTCACGACAAGGTGCTGGGCGAGGTCTTCTCCTGCCCCGACTGCGGAACCGAGCTCGAGGTGCTGGCGACGGATCCCTTCGCGGTCCAGCCCGCCCCCAAAGAGGCCGAGGACTGGGGTGAGTGACGGGTTCCGGCTCGGCGTCTTCTACACCATCGTCCGGCCCGAAGAGAAGGCGATCCTCGCCGCCGCCGAGGCGCGGGGCCTCGCCGTCGTGCGGATCGATGACGCCGAGGTGACGTTCGGGCTCGATCGGCCGGACGTCGACGCCGATCTCGTCCTCAACCGCTCCGTCAGCCACACCCGGGCGCTCTACGCGGCCCGCTTCTTTTCCCACTACGGTCTCCCGACCATCAACGCACCCGAGGTGATCGAGGTCGCCGGCGACAAGATCCTCGCCTCGCTACGGCTGGCCGAGCGCGGGATCCCGACCCCGAAGACGGTCGTCGCCCTCTCGCCGGAGGCCGCGCTAAAGGCGCTCGATCGGGTGGGCTATCCGGCGGTGCTCAAGCCGGCCGTCGGTTCGTGGGGCCGCCTGATGGCGAAGGTCGGGAGCCCGGACGAGGCCGAGCAGATCGTCGAGCACAAGAGCGCGCTCGGCGCGCCGATGCACTCGATCTTCTACGTCCAGGAGTACGTGCCGAAGCCCGAGCGGGACCTGCGGGTCCTCGTGGTCGGGGAACGGCCGATCGCCGGGATGTACCGACGCTCGGTCGGCTGGCGGACGAACGCGGCCCGCGGCGCCACCACCGAGCCCCTCGCGCTCTCGCCGCCGCTCGCCGAGCTGTCGCTGCGCGCGGCCGCCGCGATGGGCGGCGGCGTGCTGGCCGTCGACCTGATGGAGTCGCCCGGCGGGCTGGTCGTGCACGAGGTGAACCCGACCCCCGAGTTCAAGGCGCTCGCCGCCGCGACCGGCGCGGACGTCGCCGGGGCGATCGTCGACTTCGCGGTCGCCGAGGGACGCCGATGAAGGTCGCGATCGTCGGAGGCTCCGGCTACGTCGGTGGCGAGCTATTGCGACTGCTGCTGCGGCACCCCGAGGTCGAGGTCGCCCAGGTCACGAGCGACTCGATGGCCGGTAAGCCGGTCGCGCGGGCCCATCCGAACCTGCGCCGGGCGACCGAGCTCGCATTCTCGCCGCACGCGAAGCTGGGCCGGGCCGACGTCACCTTCCTCGCGACGCCGCACGGCGAGTCGGTGGCGCGGGTACCCGGGCTCGTCGACGCCGGTGGCATCGTGATCGATCTCTCCGCCGACTTTCGTCTGCGCGATCCGGCCGCCTACCCCCGGTACTACCACCGCGAGCACCCGCGCCCCGCGCTCCTCGCCGAGGCCGTCTACGGTCTACCAGAGCTCCACCGGGAGGCGCTGCGTTCCGCGCGACTCATCGCGGTCCCGGGCTGCATCGCGACCGCCGCGATCCTCGCCCTCCATCCGCTCGCGGCGGCCGGCGCGCTCGCCGACCGGCCGGTCGTCGTCGACGCGAAGACCGGCTCGTCGGCGAGCGGCCAGGAACCGGGGCCGGCGGGCACCCACGCCGAGCGCTCGGGGGTCATGCGGGCGTACGCCCCGGCGGGCCATCGGCACACGGCCGAGATCGAGCAGGAGGTCGGCGCTACGGTCGCGCTCTCCTGCCACGCGGTCGAGGCCGTGCGCGGGGTGCTCGCGACGGCCCACGCGTTCGTCGCCCGCCCGCTCGACGACACGGCGCTCTGGCGCCTCTACCGGGGCCGGTACGCCGCCGAGCCGTTCGTTCGGATCGTGCATGACGCCGACGGGATCCACCGCGAGCCGGAGCCGAAGATCCTCGCGGGCACCAATTTCTGCGACGTCGGCTTCGCCTCCGACGCGCACGCCGGGCGCGTGGTCGCGATCGCCGCCCTCGACAACCTGATGAAGGGCGCCGCGGGCGCGGCCGTGCAGTGCCTCAACGTGCGCGCCGGATGGCCCGAGACGACCGGGCTCGAGTTCGCCGGGCTCCACCCGATCTGAGGGCTCGCGGATGACGATCGTCGTCAAGATCGGCGGGGCCGCCGGGAACGCGCGGGACGCGGTCCTGGACGATCTGGCGGCCCGTCGCGATTTCCTCGTCGTGCACGGCGGCTCGGAGCGCGTGGATCGCCTCGGCGAGGCGCTCGGCCGACCGGCGCAGTACTACACCTCCCCGAGCGGGGTCGTCTCGCGCCGCAGCGATCCGGCCCATCTCGAGGTCCTGGTCCTCGCCCTCGCCGGCGCCGTGCAGACCGAAATCGTCGCCGCGCTGCTGGCTCGGGGCGTCCGGGCGATCGGACTCTCGGGGGTCGACGCCGGACTCCTCCTCGCGCGCCGCAAGGAGGGGGCGCGCGAGGTCGTCGACGGGCACGTGGTGCGGCTTTCCGACGACCGGTCGGGGACGATCGAGCGCGTCGATGCGGCGCTCCTCGGCTCCCTCACGGACCTCGGTCTCGTACCGGTGATCGGGCCACCGGCGGTGAGCGAGGGCGGTGAGATCCTCAACGTCGACGCCGACCGCGTCGCGGCCGAGGTCGCGGGCGCCGTCGGGGCGGAGGCGCTGCTCCTGCTGACGAACGTGAACGGGCTGCTGCGCGACCGCAGCGATCCCGCCTCGCGGATCTCGCGGGTGGCGCGCGACGGCATCGAGCAGGTGCTGCCGCTCGCGGCCGGGCGGATGAAGAAGAAGGTCCTGGCGGCCCAGGCCGCGCTGCGGGCGGGTGTCGGCCGGGTCGTCATCGCTCCCTCGCAGGGCCCGAACCCGGTCGATCGCGCGCTGGCCGGCGACGGAACGGTGTTCGAATGACGGCCGCCGCCTCGCTCGAGTTCGGGGGCTCGACCCGTCGGCCGCTCACGATCGTGCGCGGCGAGGGGGCGCTTCTGTGGGACGCGCAGGGCCGCCGGTACGTCGACCTCGGCGCCACCCACGGCGCCGGGAGCCTCGGCGCGGCGAACCCGGAGGTCGCGGCCGCGGTGGCGGCCCAGGCCCGCACGCTCGCGTACCTCGGTTCGGGCTACCGCAGCCCGGTCCGCACGCAGTTCCTCGAGCGGCTCCTCGGGCTGCTCCCGCCGTCGTTCGGCCGGGTGTTCCTGTCGAACTCCGGGACCGAGGCGGTCGAGGCCGCCCTCAAGATCGCGCGAAGCGCGACCGGCCGCCCCCGGGTCGTCGCGGCGATGCGCGGGTTCCACGGCCGCACGCTGGGCGCGCTGAGCGCCACCTGGCGCAAGGAGCTGCGCGAACCGTTCGAGCCGCTCGTCCCGGGGTTCGTCCACGTACCGTTCAACGATGCCGCGGCGCTCGAGGCCGCGGTCGACGAGACGACCGCCCTCGTGCTGCTCGAGCCGGTGCAGGGCGAGGGCGGGGTCCACGTCGCCACCGAGGGGTTCCTGCGCGCGGCGCGGGCCGCGTGCGATCGGACGGGTGCCCTCCTCGCCTTCGATGAGGTCCAGACCGGGATCGCGCGGACCGGCCGCCTCTTCGCGTTCGAGCGCTGGAGCGTCGTCCCGGACCTCCTCCTGCTCGCGAAGTCGCTCGCCGGCGGCGTCCCGATCGGAGCGACCGTGACCACCCCGGAGGTGGAGCAGCGGTTCCGCGGAAGCCATCACTCGACGTTCGGGGGCAACCCGCTCGCCTGCGCCGCCGGGCTCGCGGCCCTCGACTTCGTGGTGCGCGAGCGCCTCGCCGAGCGGGCGGAGCGCCTCGGCGAGGCGGCGCGCGCGCGACTGGCGGGCCTCTCCCGCGAGCGAGTGCGGGAGGTGCGGGGGCTCGGGCTGCTCCTCGGCATCGAGCTGCGAGAGAAGGTCGTGCCGTACCTCGCCGCGCTCGAGTCCCGCGGCTTCCTCGCGATCCCCGCGGGCGCCACGGTGCTGCGCCTGCTGCCGCCCCTCGTCATCGACGAGGCGGACTGGGCGGCCGGGCTGACGGCGATCGAGGAGGTGACCGCCCACGGGCCCGGCTGACGTGCTCGCCCGCCTGGTCGCCCGCTACAGCCCGTCCGGGCGGGAGCGGGGGGCGGTGCGCGAGTTCCGGCGCATCGCGCGGGACCTCGGCTTCGCGACCTCGGTGGACCGGGCCGGCAACGGCTTTGCCCGACGCGGGCGCGGGCGTCCCCGCCTCTGGTTCCTGGGGCACATCGACACGGTCGAGGGCCGGCGGCCCGTGCGACGCCGGGGGGGCCGGGTCTACGGGCGCGGCTCGGTCGATGCGAAGGGTGCCCTGGCCGCGGCCCTGTGGGCCGGCCGGGGCTTCGAGGGCCCCGGCGAGGTCACGATCGTCGCGGCGGTGGGAGAGGAGGCCGACAGCCGGGGCGCCCGCCACCTGCTCGGCCGCCGCGCGCCGGACCGCGTCATCGTCGGGGAGCCCAGCGGCTGGGACGGGGTCACGATCGGCTACAAGGGCGAACTGCAGGTCGTCGCGACGTTCCGCGGCCGCCGGACCCACTACTCGAGCCCCACACCCACGACCACCGACGTCGCGCTCGACTGGACCGCCGCGGTCCGCGGCCTCGCGCTCGCCCGCCACACCGAATCGCTCTTCGCGTCGTTGACGGCCAAGACGGTCGCGGTCGAGAGCCGCCGGGCGGGCGATTCGGAGACCACCCGCGTCACCGTCGACTTCCGGCTCCCGCCCGGCGTCTCGACCGAGGAGGTCCTCGGGATGCTGCCGAGCGATCCCGGCCACCCGCGGCTCTCCGTCCGCATCCGGGCCGAGCCGATCGAGGTGAGCCGCGTCAACCCGACGGTGCTGGCGCTGTCGGAAGGGATCCGCGCGCTGGGAACCCGGCCGACGCTCTGGCGCAAGAGCGGCACGTCGGACCTGAACGTCGTCGTGCCGGTGTGGGCCGTGCCGGCCGCCGCGTACGGCCCCGGGGACGCCAAGCTCGACCACACCGCGCGCGAGTCGCTCTCCGTGGCCGAGCTCGAGCGCTCGGCGACCGTGCTGCGGACGGCCTTCGAGCGGCTCGCCCACGAGGGTCGGGGGCTCGGCCGGACGCGCGGGAACCCGCGTCGATCGGCCCGAGCCTCCCGCCGCGCGCGGGGCGCCGGTCCGCGCCGGCCTATTCCTCGAGGATCGGGCGCCGATGCTTGACGAACTCGCCGGTCTCGAGCTCCCGGACCGCCGAGCGCAGCTCCGCGGGCGTGTTCATGACGATCGGGCCGTACCAGGCGACCGGCTCGTGGAGGGGGCGGCCGGACACGAGGAGGAAGCGGTGGCCGGCCTCCGAGGCACGGACCCGGACCGGCCCGCCCGGCCCGAAAAGGGCGGTCTCGCCCGCGCCCACCGGCGCGGGGTCCGCGCCGGCAAAGGTGCCGGCGCCGTCGATCGTGTGGCTGAAGACGGTGTAGCCCGGCGAGGTCGGGAGCTCGAACTCCCCGCCCGGCGGAACGCGCACGTCGAGGTACAGCGGGTCGACCGGGATCCCCCGCACGGGGCCCTCGACGCGCCCGAACGTCCCGGCGACGACCTTGACGCGATCTCCCGCGTCGGTCGCGACCTCGGGGATCTCCTCGGCCCGGAGGCCCCGGTAGGCGGGCACGCTCATCTTCTCGCGCGCGGGTAGGTTCACCCAGAGCTGGAAGCCGGACATCGGTCCGTCGGTCCGCTGCGGCATCTCCTGGTGGATGATGCCGCTGCCGGAGTTCATCCACTGGACGTCGCCCGAGGCGATGACGCCGGAGTTGCCGAGGGTGTCGCCGTGCTCGACGAGGCCGTCGAGCACGTAGGTCACGGTCTCGATGCCGCGGTGCGGGTGCCAGGGGAATCCCGCCAGGTAGTCGGCCGGGTTCGACGAGCCGAAGCGGTCGAGGAGGAGGAACGGGTCGAACAGCGGGACCTCCGGATTCGAGAACGAGCGGCGGAGCCGCACGCCGGCGCCCTCGATCGTCGGCTGTCCCGGAAGGCGGTGCGTGATGGAGCGGGTCGGTTCCGGCATCAGTTGCCTCGCTTCACTCAATTACTTTGGGTTACTTAAGCAGGACGGGGCCGCGGGGTAACTCGCGAGGGCTGCCCCCATTCCGACGAGCCACCGAGAGGACGAGCCCTAATGGGGTCGACCGCGTTCGGCCACCGATGGCGGCGCTGGGCACGTGTCCGTACTGCGGACGGCCGTATCCGGCCGGAGCGACCTTCTGCCCGTCGTGCGGTGCCGCGGTCGGCGCCGGCGCCATGGGAACGGCGGCCCCCGCGGGGCCGCCCGTCGCGGGCGCCTACGCGCCGATGTACCCGCCGACGTACGCGGGCGCCCCCGCAACGCCCCCGACGCTCGGGCCGAGCGACCAGGAGCCGCTGGAGAAGGTCGCCCTGGGCGCGATCTTGGCGATCGTCGCGGCCGGGCTCAGCATCGCGGTCCTCCTCCTCGGCGGCCTTCGGTCCGTGAGCGCCTCGGGCTCCGGTGCCTCGATCTACGGGGGGAGCCGCGGCTGGATCGAGGTCGGCGTCGAGCTGCTCGCCGTCGCTCTCGTGATCACCTATACGCTCCTCTACCGCTCCGCGTTCGTGCGGCTCGCCCTCCGGGACCGGCGCTTCTCCACGCCGGCGAAGCTGACGCTGCTGCTGTTGTTCGGGATCGTGCTGCTGTTCGGCTCGTTCGCCTGGCTCCTCTACCTCCTGGTCCAGACGCTCAACTGCGCGGGAGGGCTCGCCCCGGGCGCCATCCCCGCGAGCTGCGTCCCCGGCTCGCTCCTGCTCGCGCTCGGGCTGCTGCTGATCTTCGCGATCATCGTCATCGTGGGCTTCGTGGGACTTTTGGTCGGGATCTGGCGGCTCGGCACCCGCTACCAGGACGACCGGTTCAAGGTCGGCGCCGTCCTCTTGATCTTCCCGTTCATCAACGTCGTGGGCGCCGTGCTCGTCCTCGTGGCGGCGCGGCGCAGCCAGGAGCGCCTGCGCTCCGCACCCGCAGGGTTCCCGCCGGGGTAGACCGCCCCCGCTAGGGGCGGTCGTCCGGGCGGCCGCGCGAGCGGTCGGCGAAGGCGAGGTTCGCCGAGTCGTCCGCCGGGGGAAGGAAGGCGGCGTCGCTCAGGAGGCGGACCGCGGCCTCCCCCCGGCCGCTGAGCCGGTAGTGCTCCGCCTCGTGCCGCACGAGACCGGCCTCCACGAGCCGCCGCAGGTGGAAGGACATCTTCGGCGAGTCGTCGAGGCCGGCCGCGGCCATGGCGTCCCCGAACGACGCCGGCCCGTCCGCGAGCCGTTGCAGCACCCGGCGCCGGATCGGGTTCGCGACGGCGTCGAGGGTCACGTGCGTCGCGTCACCGGCGACCGCCCCGCCGACGGCCGCGGCGGCCGCCGGCAACAGCCGTCGCGCGTCGAAGCCGACGCGCAGCGGTCCGTGCCCCGCCAGGGTGTCGCGGAGACGGTCGAGGATGCCCACGATCTCCTCGAGCCGGTGCCCGGCAAGGAGCTGCTCGGCGCCGGCGAGGACGACCGCCGCGTTCGGGTGTTCCAGCGCGAACGCCTCGGTCTCGCCGACGAGCCGGAACGGCTCGCTCGCCTCGAGGGGCCGCACGGTGATGTGCGGGCCGGGCCGGGGCGCGGGCTCGCCGAAGAAGAGCACGTCGTGACGGCCGGACTCGGCCAGCGCGAGGGCCTCGCGGACCGGGTCCCGGCGTGCCTCGGGCGGCGCCTCGAACTCGTGCTCCGCCGCCGCGAGCCGCAGGGTCTCGCGGATCTGCTCGAGGCGAAACGGCTTGCGAACGTAGTCGAACGCCCCGTGCTTCATCGCGTCGAGCGCGGTGTCGACGCTCGCGAAGCCGGTCACCACGACGACGAGGGTCCGCGGCCAGCGCTGCCGGACCTCCCGGAGCAGCTCGAGACCGCCCTGGCGCGGCATCTTGAGATCGGTCAGGACCACGTCGGCCTCCTCGTGCTCGAGCGCCTGAAGCGCCTTCGCGACGGAGGGGACCGCGACCGCGCTGTGCCCGTCGTCGCGCAGGAGCTCGGCCAGCTCGTCGCGGAAGACCGCGTCGTCGTCCACGACGAGCAGCCGCACGCCGGTCGTACCGGTCGGCGCGGATTAGCGTTTGCGACGCCGCGGCACCCTGCGACGGGCCGGGCGGCCGCCGCGGTTCCCCCAAGGGGTCGAGGGGTGGGTCAGGCCGCCGCGGCCGCGCCCCGCCGCAGCGGCAGCGACACGAGGAATCCCGCGCCCTCGCCGGGCACGTTGCGCGCGGTGATCGAGCCGTGGTGCGCGTTCACGATCCCGTGGCAGATCGCGAGTCCGAGCCCGGTGCCCTCCCCTTCGGGCTTGGTCGTGTAGAACGGCTCGAAGAGATGCGGCATCGCCTCGGCGGAGATCCCCGGCCCGGTGTCGACGACGTCGAGCTCCGCGCGCCCACCGTGGGCGCGCAGGTAGATCCGAATGGTGCCCCGCCCACCCATCGCGTCGCTCGCGTTGTTGAATAGGTTCGTGACGACCTGGAGGAGCTGGCCGCGGTCCCCCGCGACCTCCACCGGCGTCGGCGGTAGCTCGAGCTCGAGCGCCACGTCGGCCGGCTGCTTGCCGCGCAGGAAGTCGACCGCATCTCGGACCACGCTGCCGAGGTCCAGATCGGCGACCTTCGGTTCGTCCCGCCGCGCGAAGTCGAGGAGGCCGCGCACGATCCGGGCGGCGGCCTCGATCTGCTCGGTCATCGCGTCGAGGCGCTGGCGGGTCGCCAGCTCCGGGCTCCGTCGTCGCAGGCTCTCGGCGATGAGCATCACGTTCGCGAGCGGGGTGTTGATCTCGTGCGCCACTCCGGCGGCAAGCTGGCCGACCGACGCGAGCTTGTCGGCGTGGGCGGACCGCAGCTCCCAGGCCCGCTGCTCCGAGAGGTCGACCGCGACGCCGAGGTAGTGGGTGACCTCGCCCGAGGGCGCCCGGATCGCGGTGATGCTGAGGAGCACGGGCCGCTCCCGTCCCCAGCGGTCCCGGTTCAGGATCTCGCCGGCCCAGTAGCCGCGCGCCGGGTCGGTCAGGTCGCGCCACATGCGCTCGTAGACCTCCGTCGGGGTGTGGCGGCTGCGGACCAGGTTCGGCTTGCGGCCGAGGCACTCTGCCCGCGCGTAACCGTAGACCCGCTCGAAGGCCGGGTTGACGTCGATCATCACCCCGGACGGGTCGGTGAGCTGCATCGGGTTGGTCGAGGTGCGGAACGCCTCGTAGAACAGCGTGGCGCGCAGGTGCTCCTCGACGCGATCGGTCACGTCGCGGATCATGAGGAGGGCCCGCGCCGGTCCGCCGTCGTCGGACGGCAGCGGCCGCACGTCGACGTCGAGGTAGACGCCCCCCGGAAGGTGCCGATAGCGCGCGCGGACCGAGCGGAAGGTCGCGGAGGCGTTGCCGGCGAGCGCCGCGTCCACCGCGGAGCCGATCGGCCTCGACCAGGTGCCCTCTTCCTCGAGCAGGCGGTGGAAGTCAAGACCGACCGTCTCCGGCCGTCGGCCCGTCACCTCGAAGTACGCCGGATTCGCCCAGCCGATCGTCCCCGGCGCGACGATCACGGCGATCCCCACGGGGACCCGCGTGAGCAGCTGCTCGAGCTCCCCGGGTCCGATCGGCGCGCGCGTATCCGGTGAGCCCATCGTCGGTCTCGCGGCCTTCACCCGGCTACGCCTCATGTCGCTGTCGCCGTCGGGGCCGCGCACCGGGGACCCCCCTCGGCGACGAAGCCCGCCGACGAGGCGCTCCGGTCCCCCGGGGCGGCTCACGGCAGGGACCGGGTCCACGCGGGCGGGGGCCCGCGGTGGGCGGTGTCGGTCGCGGGCGGACGCGATACGTCGAGCGTCACCCGCCCCTCGGTGCCGTTCCAGACGAAGTCGCTCGGGAAGCCCGCGCCGCGGAACACGTCGAGCATCGCCTCGTTCTCGCGAAGGACCCAGGCGTAGAACCGGCGGACGCCGAGGGCCCGGGCGCGCCGCGCCAGATCCCAGAGCAGCAGCGTCGCGGCCCCCTGACCCTGACGGTCATCGGCCACGAGGAACGCGACCTCGGCGCGGCTGGGATCCGGCGGGTCGCGGACCGATTCGCCCTGGGCGATGACGATCCTCGGGGCCGCGTCCATCGTCTCCATCAGCAGCGAGACTCGACCGGCGACCGGTCGGGTGCCGAGGATGCGATCCACGACCTCGTCCGCGCGCACCGGGGCGAAGAAGCGCAGCTCGAGGGCGTCCCGGGAGAGCGCATGGACGAACGCCCCCAGCCGCTCCCGGTCGTCAGCCCGCACCGGCCGGATGCGGACGCGCGAGCCGTCGCGCAACCGGACGACGGTATCGGAGGACCCGCGCGCGAGCGGGCGGCGTTGGGGGCCGGGCGCCGGGGAGGGCACCGCGCCCGGGGGCGTGGCATCCGGCATGGTCGCATCTAGTCGAACCGGATCAGCGGCTTGATGATCCCGTCGCCCTTCGTTTCCATCAGCCGGAACGCGCGTTCGATCTCGTCGAAGCGGAAGCGGTGGGTCGTCATCGCCGACGGGTCGAGCCGTCGCAGCTCGAGCAGGCGCAATAGACGGCTCATGCGCTCGCGCCCGCCCGGACACAGCCCGGTGCGGATCGTCTGATCGCTCATCCCGACGCCCCAGTCGATCCGGGGGATGCGCACGAACTCGCCCTCGCCGTGGTACCCGACGTTCGAGATCGTACCGCCCGGACGCGTCACCCGGACGCAGTTCTCGAACGTCGCGGCCGCTCCGAGCGCCTCGATCGCCGCGTCGACGCCGGCGCCACCGGTCCGCGCGCGGATCTCGGCCACGGGGTCGACGCGCGCGAAGTCGATGACGTCGGTCGCCCCGAACCGGCGCGCGAGCTCCTGTCGCGCCGGGACCGTCTCGACCGCGAGGACCGCGCCGGCGCCGAGGAGCCGACTGCCCGCGATCGCCATCAGCCCGACGGGACCCGCGCCGAAGACCGCCACCGTGCCGCCGAGCGGGATCCGGGCGTGCTCGGCCGCCATGAAGCCGGTCGACATCATGTCGCAGGCGTAGACCGCCATCTCGTCCGGCACCCCGTCCGGGATCGGCGCGAGGTTCGCGACGGCCTGGTTCACGTGGAAGTACTCGGCGAGGGCCCCGTCCTTGACGTTCGCGAACTTCCAGCCGCCCAGCATCTGGGTGCACTGCGAGGGGAAGCCCCGCAGGCAGTTCTCGCAGACGTAGCACGGCGTGATCGCGTTGACCGCGACGCGCTGGCCCTCCCGGAAGCCGCGCACCTCCGCGCCCAGGCGATGGATCACGCCCACGGACTCGTGCCCGAGCGTCAGGTCGTGGCGCTCACCGATCGCGCCGTGGACCGTGTGGCAGTCGGACGTGCAGATGAGGGCCCGCGTGGTCCGCACGATCGCGTCGTTGGGACCCGGCTCCGGGACGGGCTTGTCGAGGGTGGCGACCTCGCCGATTCGGCGCATCACGAACGCGCGCATCGCTCTGAAGCAGCCGGAACCGACTAGAAGGGGCCGCCGTCAAGCCCGGTTGACCCAGGCGCGGGCCCGCCGCTGGGCCCGGCGGCCGGCTCACTGGGCCATGCGGGGATACAGTCTCGACTCGAGCAGCACGAGCGCCACCGTGGCCGCGAGGAGCACCGCGAAGTCGACCCCGATGGGGAACAGGGAGCTCGCCCCCGGGATCATCAGCGTGCGCACCGCGTCGACGAGATAGGTCAGCGGGTTGGCCAGCGCGATCGGTCGGAGCCAGCCCGGCATGATCGACAACGGGTAGATCGCGCTGCTCGCGAAGAACAGCGGCATGGTGAGCAACTGGCCGATCCCGAGGAAGCGCTCCTGCGTCTTGACCAGGCTCGCGATGATCATCGACAGGGTGGCGAACAGGCAGGCGCCCAGGACGACGGCGAACAGGACGCCCAGGATCGAGAGCGGGTCGAGGCTCGGTCGGACCCCGAGCGCGATCGCGAGCGCGTAGACGATCGTCGCCTGGGAGAGGCCCCGGACGCTCGCCGATAGCGCCTTGCCGGCTACCAGCGACACCCGGGAGGCCGGGCTCACGAGGAACTTGTAGGCGATCCCGAGCTCCCGCTCCCGGATCGATGCGATCCCGTAGAAGATCGCGATGAACAGGACGCTCTGGGAGAGGATGCCGGGCGCGAGGAACTGCAGGTAGGTGAGGTTCCCGGTCGGGATCACGTGGACCTGCGTGAACACTTCGCCGAAGACGAGCAGCCAGAGCGCGGGCTGCACGGCGCGCAGGAGCAGCTCCGACGGGTCGTGCCGGAGCTTGCGGACCTCGTAGTCCACGATCGCGAAGGTCCGGTCGAGATGGGCGGCGAGCGCGCTCCCGATCCCCGGAACCGCGGGCTCCGTCGCGCGCGCCATGTCACTCAAGTCGGATCGCGGTGCGCCGGGTCCGCTGGATCTCGCGGAAGCCCGCCCCCGAATCCATCTCCTCTCCGGCGAAGTGCGCGAACACGCTCTCGAGGCTCGCGTCGGGGGTCCCGAGATCGGCCTTGAGACCGGCCGGGGTGCCCGAGGCCACGACAACGCCCCGGTGCAGGATCGCGAGCCGGTCGCACAGACGCTCGGCCTCCTCCATGTAGTGGGTCGTGAGCACGATCGAGGTCGCGTGCTCGTCGCGCAGCCGCTCGATCTGGCCCCAGACCGCCTCTCGCGCGAGCGGGTCGAGCCCGACCGTCGGCTCGTCCAGGAAGAGGATCCGGGGCCGATGCAGCAACGCCTGGGCGATCTCGAGCCGCCGGATCATCCCGCCCGAGTAGTGCTTGACGGGGGTGTTCGCGAAGTCGCTCAACCCCATGAACTCGAGCGCCGCCCGGATCCGTTCCGCTCGTTCGGCGCGGGGAACCTGATACAGGCGAGCGAACACGCGCAGGTTGTCGTAGCCGCTGACCTGCGGGTCCGCGGAGATGAGCTGCGGGACGTAGCCGATGGCGGCCCGAACGCGGGCGGCGTCGCGCACGATGTCGAAGCCGGCGACCGTGGCGTGGCCGCTCGAGGGCGGGAGGAGAGTGGTGAGCATCTTGATCGTCGTGGTCTTTCCGGCGCCGTTGGGGCCCAGGATCCCGTAGGCCTCGGCCGCCTCCACCTCGAAGGAGACCCGATCGACGGCCGTGAAGCGGCCGAAACGACGGGTGAGCTCGCGTGCGACGAGGGTCGGCATACAGTGGGTGGCCGCGGCCGGCGCGGCCGGTTGGTGAGCGCGCAGCGCGCCGGGCTATTTGCCGATGGCGCGCCGACGGACGGCCGGCGCCCGGCGGGCGCTCACTCCGAGAGCGACTGGTCGGTCTCGCGCAGGCGGCGGGCGAGTTCCTTCGTGATCCCCTTGTAAACGCCGCGGTGGCTCTCAGCGAAGCCGGTGAATTCCCAGCGGGAGAGCACGCCGAACTTGGTGGCCTTCGTCGCGACGACGTCGGCGGACCGAGGCTGGTCGTCGAAGAGCGCCATCTCGCCGAAGAACTGACCCGGCCCGAGCCGGGCGAGCACGCGGTTGCCGCGCCGTACCTCGACCTCGCCGGAGAGGATGATGTAGAAGCCGATCCCGTCGTCGCCGCGCTTGATGACGGTGTGACCCGCGGCGGCATCGCGGACCAGCACCTCCTTGGCGAGCCCGCGCAGGTGCCGATCGGGTAGCTCCCCGAGGATCGACGCCCGCCCCAGTGCCTCCGCGATCGTGGCGATGGAAACGTCGCTCACGGGACCCGGCCGACCGAGCACCTGCCCAGATATAGACATCACCCCCCGAGCGACCGACCCACCCTCCTGGTCGGGCGCCCACGGCCCGACGCAGGCTCGCCGGTCTCCCCCGGGGGTGGCCGATCGAAGATAGTGGCACCAAAATTATTAGGGTACCATTTATATTCGGACTCGCCCTCTCCGGCTCGATGGAAGCCCTCCGCCTCCTGACCCGACGGCAGCTCGAGACCCTCCAGGTCGTTCGGAGCCGGGAGACCCAGGAGCGAGGCGCCTCGCTGAAGTCGATCGCCGCCGCCCTCCGTCTCACCGCTCCCTCCGCGCTGGGACACCTCACCCCGCTCGAGGCGCTCGGCCTCGTCGAGCGATATCGCGGAAAGAGCCGCCTGACCGAGAAGGGCCGTCGGACCCTCCTCGAGTACGCCCGCCACCACCGAGTGGCGGAGACGCTCTTCGGGCGTCTCGGGCTGTCCCCCGATGCGACCTGCGCCGCGGCCCACGAGATCGACCTGGCGCTCTCGCACCGGACCGTCGAGGAGCTCTGCCGGGCGCAGCGACACCCGACCGAGTGCCCGCACGGCGAGCCGATCACGCCGTGCCACGCGCCGGGCAGCGGACGGCCGGGCTAGCGCCGCGGAGCGGCGGGACCAGGGGCCATGCAGTGGACTCGCAAGTCGATCGTCATCGCGGTCGTGCTGGTCGCCGTCGTCGCGGGGACGGCCTACGCCGTCGCCACGAGCCGGGCTCCTCCCGACATGTGCCAGGGGGTCGCCCTCGGCATCCCGACGGAGGCCGCTTCGACCGGCTCGACGCCGGTCGCGGTTCTACCGGACAGGTCCGTGGACCCGGCGCCCGCTCATCCCCCACCCGCGGTCGCTCCGGCGGCCGACCGAGCTCCTGCGGCCCTCGCTCCGATCCCGGTGGTGGCCGCCGAGAACTTTTGGGGCAGCCTGGTCGCCCAGCTGGGCGGGAACGAGACGTCGGTGCTGAGCATCGTGACCGACCCGAACGCCGACCCCCATGAGTACGAGGCGAACACGTCCGACGCGCAGGCGATCGCCGACGCCCAGCTCGTCATCGTGAACGGCGTCGGCTACGACCAGTGGGCCCTGGATCTGATCGCGGCGGACGGCAACCCCGGACAGACCGTTCTCAACGTCGGCGAGCTGAACGGTGTCAACGTCACCGGCGGGATCGTGAGCGGCAACCCGCACATGTGGTACGACCCGGTCTACGTCAACCGTACCGTCGCGGCGATGTACGCCGATCTGGTCGAGATCCGACCGAGCGCGACCGCCTCCTTCGCGGCGAACTACGCGACGCTGAACGCCTCGCTCGCCTCGCTCTACGGGCAGGCGGCCCTCATCCGGGAGAGCTTCGCCGGGACCGTCGTCGCGTCGACCGAGAGCATCTTCGTCTACCTCGCGAACTATACCGATCTCGACCTCGTCAGCCCGCCCGCGTTCATGGAGGCGATCGCCGACGGGAGCGACCCGTCGGCCCAGAGCATCGTTCAGTTCGAGTGCCAGCTGCAGAGCGGGCTCGTCAAGGTGCTGGTCTACAACGAGCAGACCGTGACGCCGCTGACGACGAACATGAAGGCGATCGCGGCGGCCCACAACGTCACGGTCGTCGGGGTCACGGAGACGATCCAGCCACCGAACGTCTCCTTCGAGTCCTGGATGTACGGCGAGTACCTCGACCTCGAGAACGCGCTCGACGCTGAGGCCCTCGGCCGGTAGGGCGCCATGGCGACCTCCTCCCTCCGCTCGGACGCGCCGGCGGCCGGCGCGGACGGGGCGCCCGCGCTGCGGGCCGAGGGCCTGACGGTCGCCTACCGCGACAAACGGGTCTGGCAGGACGCGAACTTCGAGGTCGAACCCGGCGAGTTCGTCGCCGTCATCGGACCCAACGGTGCCGGCAAGACCACCCTCTTCCGCCTCCTGCTCGGACTGCAGCGACCGGCGAGCGGGCGCCTCCGCCTGTTCGGTGCGCCCCCCCGCCGAGGGAACCCCCGGATCGGCTACGTCCCCCAACGCCACACGATCGACAACGACACCCACGTCGCGGCGAACGCCCTCGTGCAGCTGGGGGTCTCGGGCACGCACTGGGGGCCCGGCTGGAAGGCCGGCCGAGATCGCCGGAGCGCGGCCGAAGCGCTGGCCGCGGTCGACGCGTTGGAGCTCGGCACACGCCCTCTCAGCGCCCTCTCCGGCGGGGAGCTGCAGCGGATCTTCCTCGCCGAGGCGCTCGTCGGGAGGCCGGACATGCTGCTGCTCGACGAGCCGCTGTCGAACCTCGACCTGCGTCGGACGCGGGAGCTGGTCGAGGTGGTCCATCGCCTGGTCCGGGCCCGCCACGTCACGACGCTCCTCGTCGCGCACGACATCAACCCGCTGATCGAATGCCTCGACAAGGTGATCTACATCGCGAACGGCCGGGTCGCCACCGGGACACCGGCCGAGGTGCTGACCTCGGCGTCGCTCACCGAGCTCTACGGCGTGCCGGTCGAGGTCCTCCACGACTCGCGTGGCAACATCGTGATCGTGGGCGGCGAGGACCCACACGAGCGGGAGGGCCGATGACGAACTCGTTCAGCTGGAACTTCGTCACCGACCTTCGGGCGATGTGGCAGTACGAGTTCATGCGGAACGCCTTCGAAGCGGGCACGATCATCGCGATCGTCGCGGGGCTCGTCGGCTACCTCGTCGTCCTGCGCCGGTCCGCCTTCGCCACGCACGCGCTGGGGCATGTGGGCTTCTCGGGAGCGGCCGGCGCCGTGCTGTTCGGCGTGAACCCGGTCTACGGGCTGCTGCTGTTCACGACGACCGGGGGCACGGGCATGGCGCTCCTCGGCAAGCGCGCCTCGACCCGCGACATCGAGATCGGGACCGTGCTGGCCTTCCTGCTCGGCGTCGGGCTCGTCTTCCTGAGCCTGTACGCCGGATACGCGACGGAGGCCTATTCGATCCTCTTCGGCGAGATCCTAGGGATCAGCGACGCGGGGGTGCTCCTCACGCTCGAAGCGGGGGTCGTCGTCCTCGTGGCGCTCGCGCTCATGTACCGACCGCTGCTGTTCGCTTCGCTCGACGAGGACGTCGCGGAGGCGAAAGGGCTCCCGACGCTGGCGCTCGGGCTCGCGTTCATGCTGATCCTCGCCGTGGCGATCTCCTTCGCGGTGCAGGTCGTCGGGGTGCTCCTGATCTTCGCGCTGCTCGTCACCCCAGCGGCGATCGCGGTGCGGCTCACCCAGCGGCCGAGGTGGGCCGCGCTCGTCTCGGTCGCGGTCGCGCTGCTCGCGGTATGGCTGGGCCTCTTCCTCTCCTGGTACGAGCCGTATCCCGTCAGCTTCTTCATCGTGACGATCGCCTTCGTGCTGTACCTGCTCGTCCGCGCCGCCGGCTTCGCGCGCCAGCGGCTCGTCGCTCGGTCGGATCGGGAAGCGCCGTCGGCGGCCGCGGCGGGCCCGGAGTCCACGTAGCCCGACCGCGGCGCGCTCGGTGGCCCAGCGCTCAGGCCGTCGCGCGCACCCCGGGAGTCGGGGGCACGAGCCGCTCGACGGGCGGGCTCGTGCGACCCGCCCGGCGTCGCGGGCTCGCCACGGGCGCCGCCAGGACCCGGCGGACGTACGCCTCGTCGAAGATCTCGGTCAGGGAGCGGGGCCGGCCGTCGGCGAACACCCGGTCGGCGTGCCACTTGGAACCGAAGCGCACCAGGGTCATCAGCACGGGCAACACGTCGTTGCCCTTCTCCGTGACCTCCCAGCGGGCGTACTTGGGCCCCCGCTCGACGCGCACGATGAAGCCTTCGCGCTCGAGCTCGCTCAGACGCAGCGCGAGGACCCGCTTGGTCAGGCCCGGCGTCGCCCGCATCATCTCGTTGAACCGCTGCGCGCGATAGAGCGCGATGTCCCGGAGGATCTGCAGAGCATACTTTCGCCCGAGGATCCCGAGACTGGCCGCGACCGGGCAGCACTCAAACTCGACCTTGAAGCGGACGGTCGGCGTCGGGCGCGCCGGGGCGATCATGGATGTCCTACTTTCATTCCCCCAGCCGCTCATATCGGTTTACGGTCTTACGCCAGCGCAGGCACGGACGTGATCGCTCGGAGCGAAGAGTCCAATAGCCCGAGGACGCTGCTCGCCGCCGTGCCCGGCCTGGACGTGCATCTCGACAGCTGGCTGCGCGAGTTCGGACCGCGGGGGCGCGAGACGATCGACGCGGGCTCCGTCGACGAGCTCCTCGACGCGCTGGAGGCGCGGTACCCCCGGCTGCGCTTCCGACTGCGGGACGAGACCGGGCAGCTCCGGCGCTACGTTCGCGTGTTCGTGGACGGGGAGGACGTGAGCGGGACGACGGGCCTCACCACGTCGCTGGCCGGCGCCCGGTCGGTCGATATCCTCCATTCCATCGCCGGAGGCTGAGGAGGAAAGAGGGCATGCCGCGGAACCAGAGAGTCCGGGTCCTTCTCGGGACCCGCAAGGGAACCTACGTCGTCGACAGCGACCGCCGCCGCCGAACCTGGAGAGTGGGCCCGGCCGCCCATGCGGGCAGCGAGGTCTACCACGTGGTGGCCGACCCGCGCCACCCGGGAGACCTCTACGCGGCCGTGAACAACGGTTTCTGGGGCCCGATGGTGCAGCGCTCGCGCAACTGGGGCAAGACCTGGAAGGAGATCGCCACGCCCCTGACGCCGGTCCGCAAGGACCGTACCGGGCCGTTCTTCGACGACAGCCCGGGCGCCGGGACGCCGCGGCCGCTCACGAACCTCTGGCACATCGAGCCGGGGCTGCCGAGCGAGCCCGGGACGCTGTTCCTCGGCGCCGACCCGCATCTGTTGTTCCGCAGCCCGGACCTCGGGGCGAGCTGGCAAGGGGTGGCCAGCCTCAACGAGCACCCGGACCGCAAGAACTGGGGGCCCGGTGCGGGCGGGGCGTGCCTGCACACGATCCTGCTCGATCCGCGGGACCCCCAGCGCCTCTACGTGGGCATGTCGGCGGTCGGAACGTTCCGATCCGAGGACGGAGGCGGGAGCTGGAAGCCGGTCAACCGCGGCGTGATGACCCCGTTCCTGCCGACCAAATACCCCGAGACGGGCCAGTGCGTCCACCACGTCGCGATGGACGCGGCGAACCCCGACGTCTTCTACCGACAGGACCACGGCGGCATGTACGTCTCTCGCGACCGGATGGAGCGCTGGACGCGGATCGGCCGAGCCCTCGGCGACGACTTCGGCTTCTGCGTCGCGTCGCCGGCAAGCGCCCCGGGCCGCGCCTACTTCGTCCGCCTGAACGGGCAGGCGCGCGTGACCGGTGAGGGATACTTCCAGGTCCACGCCTGGGACGACGAGCGGCGCCGCTGGTCGAGGCTGCTCCAACCGGGGGCCTTCCCCGGCCACTTCGGCGTCCAGCGGGAAGGGATCGCGACCGACGCCCTGACCCCGCACGGCATCTACGTGGGCACGACGACCGGTCAGCTGTTCATCAGCCCGAACGCCGGCCGGTCCTGGCAGCTTGTGGCCTACCAGTTCCCGGGCATCCACTCGGTGAGCATCGCGAACCCGGACTGAGGTCCCCGGGGGCGAGGCCGCTCGTCGGCCGGATCGCCGACAATTTTATATTGTTTCCAAATTGTTCGCTTACCGAACTAAATGAGCTCGACGTCGGATGGCTCGGCCGGTCGGCCCCCGAACCCGGCGGACCGGCTCGCCCGGACGGTCGGTCGACTGGTCCGGAACCGGATCAAGCACGGGCGCGAGGAGGCGAGGGCGCTCGGTCTGACCTTGCCGCAGCTGTTCGTGCTCGTCGGCCTGCGGGAGTTCGAACCGATGCCCGTGAGCCGATGGACCGACGCGATCGGGGTTTCTCCCTCCGCCACCACGGGGCTCCTCGACGGCCTCGAAGAGGCCGGCTACCTGGCCCGCGTCCACGGCCGGACGGACCGACGACAGGTGCTGATCTCGCTCACTCCGGCTGGTCGCCGGCTGGGGGCACGGGTCGAGCGCGGGGCCCGCGCCCGATGGCGAGCCTTCTGCCGGGGGGTGTCCGAGCAGGATCTCGGGGCCGCGGCGGACACGCTCGAGCGGATCGTCCGACGCATGGGACCCGCGGCGGACCTCGCTCCGCGGGGTCGGCCGCGATCGCGGACCCCGCCCGGGACGAGGCGTCGCGATCGCCGGAGCGGATAGTCGGATGGCCGCCGAGCAGGACGCGCCGCCCTCGAACGCCGGCCCCCCGACCCCGGCGCCGAAGACGCTCGCGACCTTCGATCGCGCGTACGCCAATCGCGTGATGGTCCTTCTCGCCGCGATCGTCGTCGTGGTCCTGTACATCGAGGGGATGCTCACGCCGTCGCTGCCGACGATCCAGTCCGACTTCCACGTCGACACGGCGCAGGCGAGCCTCATCATCTCCTCCTACGCCGCCGCCGGGGTGGCCCTGTCGCCCGTCATCGGGAAGCTCGGCGACATCCACGGCAAGCGCAAGGTGCTCAGCGCCGTCATGCTCGCCTACGCCGCCGCGGTCTCCGTCACCGGCTTCTCTCCGACGTTCTCCTTCATGGTGGCCGCCCGCACGGTCCAGGGGATCGGGCTCACGATCCTTCCGCTCGGAATGGCCCTCGTGCGCGAGGAGTTCCCGCGGGAGCTCGTCCCGCGCGCCCAGGGGCTCCTCAGCGCCATGTTCGGCGTCGGATTCGTGGTGAGCCTGCCGGCCGGGTCGTTCATCTCGCAGAACTACGGCTGGCGGGTCACCTACCACTCCGCGATCCCGTTCGTCGTGCTGCTCGCGATCCTGGTCGTCCTCTTCGTGCGGGAGTCGTCGTACCGACGGCCGAACGCCCGGGTCGACTACGTCGGCGCGGCGTTCCTCGGGGGCGGGCTCGGCGGCGTGGTGACGGGGCTCGCCCAGGGCCAGCTGTGGGGATGGACCTCCGCGCCGACCCTCAGCTTCCTGGGCGTCGGGATCGCCCTGTTCGTCCCGTTCGCGCTCTACGAGGGCTGGTGGAAGCGGCGCAACCGCGAGCCGATCATCGACGGCCGGCTGCTGCGGGAGCGGAACGTCCTCGTCACGAACCTCGTCCTCACCGTGGTCGGTCTCGCGATGTACGTGGCCCTGTTCTCGCTGATCTACCAGTTCGAGTTCCCGCCCGCCTCGGGGGGCTACAACGGGTCGTTCCCGACGATCAACATCTTCACCGCCGGCCTCTACATCGTTCCGCTCGCCCTCGCCATGATCGTCGTCGCGGCGGTCGTGAGCTTCACGGTCTCGCGCGTCGGGGTTAAGCCGCTCGCCCTCGGCGGCGCCGTCGTGACCGCGCTCGGCTTCTATCTCGTCTCGACGGCGGGTGCCCTCTCCCAGGCCCTGCTCTACGAGACGGTGATCGGGGCCGGGATCGCGATGCTGAACGCCTCGGTCATCAATCTGCTCATCCTCACCGTCGACCCCAAGGACATGGGGCAGGCGACCGCGATGAACAACGTCTTCCGCAACATCGGCGGGAGCGTCGGCGCCCCGATCGCCGGCTCGCTGCTCGCCACGTTCGTCCTCACTTCGGGGCCCTGGGCGGGCTTCGGGGTGCCCGCCCACCTCGCCTTCCAGTACGCGTTCTGGATCGCCGCGGCGGTGATGCTGGTCGGCGGGATCACGATCCTCTTCGGGCAGGAGGTCCTGGGCCCCCGTCGGCACAGCCGATTCGCCCATCTGCCCGTGCTGCCTCCCCACGCCCGCCGCGCCGCCGGGCCCGGGCCTCCGGATCCCGCGCCGGCCCCGGCCGTGGAGGGTACGCCGCTGGCCGACCCGGCCGCGCCCTAGCGTGCGGAACGGGCGCCCGGCGTCGAGGGCGCGGCCGGGCGCGAGGGAATTCGACTCACCCGCCGGTCGAGTCCCGGCGATCGGCAGATTCCCGGTTCGCGTCGGTCGCTGCCCTGGGCTGGATCCCTGGAACCGGACCAAGGTTCAGGCGTCCTTTCGCGAAGCGGCCTCGGTGACACCCGTCCGACCCCGACGGTTCGATACGGGCCTTCCTCCGCCGCCCCCCATCATCGGATGAATTAGATAGAGCAAGAATCGTCTCCCGTCACGAATGGTGCCCCCGGGAACCCGGCGCCTCTCGGCGATCTTCTTCGTTGACATGATCCGGTACAGCGCGCTCAGCCAGCGCGACGAGCCGCTCGCCCTCGAATATGCGCGCGACCTTCAGGCTCGGGTCCGACGTCAGGTCGAAGGGCATCGGGGCCGGTTGATCAAGACCCTCGGAGACGGCGCCCTCGCTGAATTCGAGAGCGCGCTGGAGGCGACCGAATGCGCCGTGGAACTTCAGCAGGAGTTGTCCGCGTCGAATGCGAGCCGGCCGGGACCCAAGCTCGAGGCGCGGGTCGGCATCCACGTCGGGGACGTCGTCCACGAGGGGGACGACGTCCTGGGAGATACGGTCAACATCGCCGCACGGATCGAGCCGCTGGCAGAACCCGCGGGCGTAGCGTTCAGCGGGACCGTCTTCGAGCAAGTGGCCCGCAAGATTCCCTACACGGCGACCCAGCTCGAGCACGTCCTCCTGAAGAACATCGACACGCCCATCGCCGTCTACAGCCTCGACCTTCCCTGGCACGCCGCTCCCGCCGCCGGCATTACGCCGTTCACCGATCGGACCACGGAGCTGGAGGGCCTTCGCGAGGCGGTCGCGCGGGCCGCCCAGCAGCACGGAGCCATGGTGTCGATCGTGGGCGAATCGGGAGTCGGCAAGACCCGACTTTCCGACGAGGCGTTCCGTCTGGCGGCCCGCCAGGGGTTTCGGATCGCCCGGGCGCGCGGGTTCGAAAACGTCCAGATCGGCCCATACGCGCTGTGGGCCCAGCTCGCTCGCGAGCTTCTCCGGGACGCCCCCTCGCTCACAGTCCATCAGGCCGCCGAAGGATGCGCCCGCGAGCTCGCGAGCCTCGTTCCGGAGATGGCCGAGCGGCTCGGTCCCCTCCCTCCGCAGCCGGCACTCGCTCCCGACGCGGCGCGCCTCCACTTCTTTACCGGGATCTCCCGTTTTCTCGAAAACCTCGCACGGCAGGCCCCGCTCGCGCTCCTGCTGGACGACCTCCAGTGGGCGGATCCGGAAACCTTCGCGTTGCTCCAGCATCTCAGCCAGCGAATCGGAGAGGTCCCGGTCCTGGTGGTGCTGACCTATCGCGACCAGGAGCTGAACGCGGACGACCCCCTGCTCCGCGGCCTCCTCGACCTGCGGATGAAACGGATACTCACCGAGATCCCGCTGCGCCGCCTCGGCCCTCACGACACCCGCTCCATGGTGGAAGCCGCCCTTCGAGGGGCCCAGGTCGCTCCCGATCTGCCGACGTCGATTGCGGAGAAGACCGGCGGAAATCCGCTCTTCGTCGAGGAGGTATTGCGGTCCCTCACCGAAGAGGAAGGGCTGGTCCGGACACCGGCCGGCTGGACGATCCGGCCCGGGTCGACGATCACGATTCCCTCGACCGTGCGGGAGACGGTCCTGCGGCGGATCCGCCGACTCGGGCCAGAGCTCCAGGGGGTACTCGAGTCGGCCTCGGTCCTGGGCAACGAGTTCGAGTTCGACCCTTGGACGGAGCTCTGTGGCATGGACGAGACTCGTTTGCTCTCTCTCGCGGAGGCCGGCCTGCGCGCACGGCTTCTCGTCGAGCGCGAGGTTTCCCCCGGGCGGGTCGTCTACCGCTTGGCCGACGAGCAGGTCCAGGCGGTGCTCTACGGGACGCTCTCGCTCGTCCGTCGACAACGTCTTCACCGTCGGGCCGGAGAGATCCTGGAGGCGCGACTGGGAGCTCAGGCCGACGATCGGGCGGCCGAGCTAGCGCAGCATTTTTTGCGGGGCGACCGTCCCGAGAAGGCCTTCGAGTACTTCTTCCGCGCCGGCACCCGGGCCCGGGAGGTCTTCGCGCGCGACCGGGCGATCGACGCATATCGACAGGGGGCGGAGCTGGTGGATCGCGCCCTCGCCTCGGCTCCGGGCGATGCCGACTGGGAGGCTCGGGGTGTCCAGGTCTACGAGGCGATGGGGAACGAGCAGTACGAGCTGGCCGCTTTTGTCGATGCCCGCACGAGCTACCTGCGGGGTTCGGCCCTGGCCGGCGCCCGGGATCCGGTCGGGGCGGCGCGTCTCCTGGCCCTGGACGCGGAGTCGCTCGAACGGACCAACGATTACTCCGGTGCGCAGGGCGAGCTCACGGCCGCCGAGGCGATGCTCGAACGTATCGCCCCGGATGCGCGGCACGAGGCATGGTGGACCGCGTGGAAGGAGGTCCAGTGGGCTCTCTTCGACGTCATGTACTGGCTGCACGACACGGCCGGACGGGAGCGAGTCTTGGCTCGCCTCGGCCCCGCCGTCGAGCAGAGAGGAATCCCGGACGAGCGAGTGTCGTTCTGCTACCTGCAGGCTCGCCACGGATGGCGTCGAGACCGAACGGTCACCGACGAGACGTTCCGGTTCGCCCAATCGGCACGGGAGATCCGGGAGGCGCAGCGTTCGCTCCGCGGGGAGGCCGAAACGGACACCGAGCACGACTTCATGCTCGGGTTCTTCCAGTACTGGCACGGGGACTTCGAAGAGAGCCGGGCGGCGTTTCAGAAGACCATCGAGTACGCCCAGAAGGTCCGGGACGTCACCCTCATCTCCCGCGCGCTCAACTACCTCCTCGCGACCGAGCGACGGCGCGGGAATGTCGCGGAGGTACGTCGCCTCGTCCCGTCCGCGAGAGAAGCCGCCCAGAAGGCGAGTCTGCCGGAGTACGAGGCGTTCGCCGACGCGAACGACGCATGGATCCGGTGGCGCTCCGGGGAATACGACCGGGTGGACGTACTCGGCCAGTCGGCCCTCCGCACATGGGCGAACCTGCCCGAACGGTATCCGGTCGACTGGATGGCGCTGTGGCCGATGATCGCCCTGAGTCTTTCCCGCCAGGAGACCGGACGCGCCATCGACCTCGCTCGGGGTCTGCTCGCGCCCTCGCAGGAACCGCTTCCTCCGGCATTGCACACTCTGGTCAGCGAAGCGGTTCGCGCCACGGAGAGCGCGAGTGAATCTCAGGCCGCGGAAATGCTGTCTCGTGCCGTGGAGATGGCGGAGCGCGCAGGATTCCTGTAGCCACGCCCCCCGCGATCGCGCCGCGGAGTATCGTAGCGCCGAGCCGGTCGCCGTTCGTACCGGCCACCCCGTCGGCTCCCGGGGCGCGCCCCCGGAGCCACGACGAGTCGAGATCGGAGATCGCCCGACACCCACCTTCCCAAGGGCGGATCCGGGAGGAATCGAAACCGGGCCCGAGGGGATTCGAACCCCTGATCTTGCGGTTAAGAGCCGCCTGCTCTACCGGGCTGAGCTACGGGCCCACGACGGCTCGCTCGGACCTGCGCCCGGGAGATAAAGCCTCGGAGCGAGCCGGGCGCCTCACCGGATCCGCTCGAGCGCCGCGCCGACCATGAGCGGCAGCAGAACGGTCACGTCGCCCTCGACGCTCACGTGGCGCGCCGTGGGCTTCACCTTGCCCCACGAGACGGCTTCGCGGGTCCGCGCGCCGGACAGGCTGCCGTCCCACTCCACCGCGGTCGTGAGGTAGAGGGCGGCGTCGAGCCCGCCCCGGAACTGGTTCCACCAGATCGTGTGGTGCTTGGAGATCCCGCCACCGAGGAGGATCGCCCCGCTCCGCCGCGCCTCGAAGACGAGGTCGCTGAGGGCCTGCTCGTCGGCGAACAGGTCGAGGGCGAAGGCCCGGTGGTCCTGCCAGAAGAGCCACAGCTGGGAGCCCACGGCACCGTCCGTGATCCCGGGCACGAAGACGGGGACGCGGCGGTCGTGGGCCGCCCGCAAAAGGCTCGAGCGCGCCGAGGCCGGGATCGCGGCGCCGATCGCTCGGGCGAGGGCCGCGCTCGAGAGCGACCGCGTCCCGTCGGCCCACAGCCGGCGCAGGATCGGCCGCATCTTGCGCTCGATGATCCGGCCGTAGTTCGCCTCGGGGATCACGAGGTTGCCGAGCCGATAGAGGTGGCGACGATGCAGCGCGACGTCGTTCAGGTCCCAGGCGCCGTGATAGTACGGCCGGAACGACCGGGCGAGGTCATGGTCGAGGGTGCCGCACGTCGTGATCACCGCGTCGACGTAGCCCTCGCGCACCAGGCCCGCGAGCACCCCGCGGGTCCCCGTGGCCATGAGGGCCGCCGGGAACGACAGGAACCGGGTCATCGACCGGTCGCCGAGCATCCGGGCGAGCAGGTCGACGCCCTCGGCGACCTGCTTCGCGCTGAACCCGCCCGCCGCGTCCATGCGGCGCACCAGGACGTCGAGCGACGGCGCGTCCCCTGCCTCGAGGTCCTCGACGCGTCGCGGCACGCTCGGGCCGAGGCCCGGAGGCTTAAATGCCCGTGCCGAAGCCGAGCGAGAACGAGTGGAAGACGAGCAGGTAGGCCACGATGTACCCGGCGAGGGCCCCGCCGTTGAGGAACGGGAGCCCGGCCTGCGCGTTGCCCCGCAGCACGATCCGCATCAGGACGGCGTAGCCGACGAGCGAGCCGAGGAGCGCGCCGAGGCCCGCCCAGAGGTTGCCCCCGAGCCCCCACACGACCGGCGCGTTCGGCAGCCAGATGAACGCGCTGACGACCAGGGTCCCCGGGATCACGACGTCGCCGAGGCCCATGAACAGCGCCTCCCGCTGCTCGACGGGCTGCGCGCGAACCGCCTTCAGGTTCGGGGCGCCGGGGTAGTCGTAGCCCGCCGACTCCGGCATCACCATCAGGATCGGCAGCTTCATGTCGGTCACGACCTCGGCGAGGCTCACCATGTGCTTGGTCCCGTAGACGGCGATCGCGTCGTAGACGAGCAGGGCCACGAGCAGGATGAACGCCGGCAGGATCGCGAAGGAGATGCCGAGGATCGCGATCAGCGAGCCCGCGGCGAGGAAGCCCACGAGGTCGATGACGTACCACTGCGGCTCCATCAGCAGCGCGAGGTAGAGCGAGGCGCTGACGATCGCGGCGAACACGAGCGCCGGATCGATCACGACCTCGGCCGCGGTCGGCGGCAGGAGGACGAGCCCGGGCGGGAAGATCGCGAACGTGGCGTACAGGGTGACGTAGAGCGACGCCGCGATCCCGAGCAGGATCAGGTGGCGCAGGGCGGAGATCCCACCCTGCCGCCGGGCGATGAACAGGATCGCGAGCGGCGCCACCACGATGATGACGATGATCTCGAGCGGGCCGGCGAGGCTCTGGGGGTTGGAGGACGAGGTCAGGCCGGCGGAGCGGAACGGGTCGGCGAGCAGGAGCGCGACCGCCTGGGCGCCCACGTAGAGCGCGAGGAGCCCGATCCAGCGGAGGCTCCGCATGTACGGCTACGGCTGGACCACGGCGTAGGCGTTGTTGCCGAGGACCTTGGTCACCTTCGCGTTGACGGTCGTCCCGCGCTGGTTCGCGCCCGTCACGAAGATCACGAACCCTTCTTTCTTAGCGACCCCGTCCCCGCGCCGGCCGACGTCCTCGATCGTCAGGCGATAGACCTCGCCGACGACGACCGGGGTCTTCGGACGCTCGGGCGCGACCACGCGGCGCACGGTCACGGGCCGCTGCGCCCCGCACGCCTCGCAGACGAGCAGGGTCAGCCGACCCTGCTTCTCGAGGTGCGTGTCGGGCCGCTTGCACTCCGAGCAGATCACGTACTTCGCCGTGTACTCCCGGATCCTCAGCGCGATCTGGTCCTTCGTGAGGCGGCTCTTGAGGACGCCGCGGGGCAGGTCGAGCACCCCGGGACAGCCGAGCTCCTTCGCCAGGTACTGGATCACGTGGTCGGGCTCGCGGCGCAGCACTCCGGCGATCTCCTGGAAGTTGCGGACGACCGTGTTCTTGCCGTCGGTCATCACGTCCGGCTCGGGCACCTGGAACCGGTCGCTGCCGATCTGGACGGGCGGCAGCTTCGCCCGCGCGCGCTCGAGGAGCGACTGGTAGCTCTCCATCGGGACGCGCGGGGACCGTGGGCTCGGGTAAAAGGATATCCTCAGGCGGACGGCGGCGCGGGGTCCGACGGGAACGCGGAGAGGACGTCGAGCACCCGCTCGAGGCTCCCGTCCTCGACGATCGCGCTCGCGCCGTGCCGGACCGCGTCGTCCTCCGGCCGGAACGCGACGCCGATCCGGCTGCGGCGGAACAGGCCGACGTCGATCTCCGAGTTGCCGACCGACGCGGTCTCCGACGGGTCCACCCCGAGCCGGGCCTGCAGGTCGGCGAGCACGTCGGCCTTGCGGTGGATCGGGACGCGGACGATGCCCTCGCCGGTCAGGCGGCCGGCCGCGTCGACGCGGAACCCGTTCGCGAGGACGACGTCGATCCCGAGCTCGTCGGCGATCCGACGCGCCAGCAGGTCGATCCCTCCGCTCACGATCGCGGTGCGCGCTCCTCGGGCCCGTAGGCCGCGGATCAGTTCGGAGGCGCCCGGCATCAACGGCGCGCGGTCGAGGATCCGCCCGATCTCGCCGAGCGACAGGTCGGGTCGGTGGCGCCACCAGATCCGGACGTCCGAACGGATGAACTCGAGATCGTCGATCTCGTAGGCCATGAACCGCCGCAGCCCCTCGGGGTTCGCGTCGCCGAAGTGCGCGTGGACCATCGCCCAGGAGCTCGGGACGTCGACGAGGGTCCCGTCCATGTCGAGCGCGACCAGCCTAAGCACGTTCGCCCCGCGCGATCGCATCCGCCGCGTCGAGGACCCGGTCCGGCGGGCGGATCGCCCAGGCGGCGAGGTTCGAGTCGACCTGCTCGGGCCGGGTCATCCCCACGACCGGCGCGGCGCCCTGGCGGGCGAGCCAGTGCAGCGCGATCGACGCGAGGGGCACGTTCGCGCTCCGGGCGAGCTCGCGCAGCGCGCGGGTGCGCTCAAGGACCGTCGGCAGGCGATCCGGCTCGAACAGGCGGTGGGCGTAGCGGCGCACCTCCGCGGGAACCGAGCGGCCGTCGAGGTACCGGCCGTGCAGGAGCCCGCGGGCGAGCGGTGAGTAGGCCTCGATCAGGATCCCGTGCGCCCGACAGTACTCCCGCACGGGATCGGCCTCGTCCCGGTCGAACAGGTTGTAGCGGACCTGGTTGACCGCGATGCGGGCCTCCCGGAGCGCTTCCGCCGCCGCCGTGAGCTCCTCGACCGAGAAGTTCGATACGCCGATCGCGCCCACCCGCCCGTCCTTCCAGGCGGCCTCGAGGGCGGGCATCGTCTCGGCGAGCGGCACGCGCGGATCGGGCGCGTGCACGAGGTAGAGGTCGACCGAGCGGCGACCGAGCCGCTCGAGGCTGTTGATGAGGCTCGAGCGGACCTGCTCCGGCCGCAGGTGCTCCCAGGAGACCTTGGTCACGACGAACGCTTCGGGGGCCTCACCGGCCGCCCGGCGCAGGACCTCGCCGAGCACGCGCTCGCTGCGGCCGTTGCCGTACACTTCGGCGGTGTCGAACCAGCGGAGCCCGGCTTCCCAGGCGCGGCCGATCGTGGCCTTCGTCCGGGCCTCGTCCTCGGGACCCCAGCGGCCGAGCGCCCACAGTCCGACGCCGAGCGCGGGGTGTGGCTTGGCCGACCCCGGGAGCGGCATCGTCCCGGGGAGGCCGGTGGGCGCCGGGGGCTTCTTCGCGCGGGGCGCGGCCGCGCGATCTCGGGTTCGGGAGGGGCGGGTTCGGGCGGGCACGGGGCTTCCCTAAACGCCCGGTCTCAAGTGCTCGTCGATGCGCCGGATCCGCTCCGCGAGCTCCCGGGCCTTGTCCCTCGTCGCGCGGACGACCTCGGGCGGCGCGCGGGCGCAAAACCCCTCGTCCGCGAGCCGGCGTTGTTCCTTGTCGAGGAGGCGGGTGAGCTTGGCGCGCTCGCGCTCGAGCGCCTCGGTCTCCCCGGCCGCCGGGGCCGGTCGGGCCAGGTAGCATTCGCCGAGCTCCGCCACCCGCCCCGCCGCGCCCGGAGGCGAAGCGGCACCGGCGGACAGGAACTCGAGCGGGCCCACCCGTGCGAGGCGCGTCACGGTCGCCGTCTCCCGCTCGAGGACCCGGGCGACCTCGGGCCCCGACGGGCGGATCCAGGCGGCCGGCACGGCGGGCGCGGCGATCGCCTCGTCCGCCCGGAGGTTGCGCAGCAGTCGGACCGCCTCGAGCACGGTCTCCATCTCGAGCTCCGCTTCGGCGTCCGGCGCGACCTCGTCCGCGGCGGGCCAAGGGGCCGTCGCGAGGAACTCGCCGTCGTGCGGGAGGGCATGCCAGAGCTCCTCGGAGAGATGCGGGACGAACGGGTGGAGACGACGCAGGGTTCGGTCGATCACGAACCGCAGCGTGGCGCGCGTCTCGCGGGCCGCGGGCTCACCCTGTCGGCCGGCGAGCGCGTCCTTGGCGATCTCGACGTACCGGTCCGCGAGCTCGTGCCAGACGAAGCGGTAGAGGACCGCGGCCGCCCGGGAGGGCTCGAAGCCGTCGAGCTCGGCTTCCGACTCCTCCGCGGCCCGACGGTAACGCGAGAGGACCCAGCGGTTCTCGAGACGCGCGCCCCGCGTCAACGACGGCGCGTCGCGCACCGCGTCGCCCCCGGCCGAGACGTGCGGGGCGGCGAAGCGGACGAGGTTCCACAGCTTCGTGAGGAAGTTGCGGGCCCCGTCGAGCACCGCCATCCCGAAGGGCCCGTCCTCCGAGGCGGGGTTCGGGAACAAAAGGCCGAAGCGCAGCGCGTCCGCGCCGCGCTCGCGGATGAGGTCGAGGGGCTCGGGGGAGTTGCCGAGGTGCTTCGACATCCGCCGTCCCGTCTCGTCCTGCACCATGCCGGTGAAGTAGACGTCGCGGAACGGGCGATCGCCGCGGAAGCGGTAGCCGCTCATCATCATCCGGGCGACCCAGAAGAACATGATGTCGCGGCCCGTGACGAGGACGCTCGTCGGGTAGTAGCGCTCGAGCAGCTCCGTTCGCTCGGGCCAGCCGAGGGTCGCGAACGGCCAGAGCCAGGAGGTGAACCAGGTGTCGAGCACGTCCGGGTCGGGCGACAGCTCGCTCGAGCCGCAGCGCTCGCAGCGCGTCGGCGTCTCGAGCGCGACGTTCGCCGTCCCGCAGGCACGGCACGTGTGCACGGGGATCGGATGCCCCCAGAGGATCTGGCGCGAGATGCACCAGTCCTGGATCCCGTCCATCCACCGGAAGAACGCCCGGTTCCAGCGCTCGGGATGGATCCGGATCTCCCCGGCACGGACCGCGGCCACGACCGGTGCGGCGAGCGGGGCCATCCGCACGAACCACTGCGTCGAGAGCCTCGGCTCCACGACCGCGTCCGAGCGCTCCGACCGCCCGATCGAGTGACGGTAGGGCTCGGATCGGACGAGGAGCCCGGCGTGATCGAGCGCGGCGATCACCTTCGCGCGCGCCTCTTCCCGCTCGTAGCCGTGGAACTCCGCGGGGACGCCGGCGCCCGTGAGGCGGGCGCTCTCGTCGAAGATCTCGACCGGCGTCGCGAGCTCGGGGTGCCGGAGGGCGATCTCGCGATCGACGGGGTCGTGCCGCGGCGTGATCTTGAGCGCGCCGGCGCCGAAGGTCGGGTCCACCGCGGGATCGGTGATCACGGGCACGCGCCGGTGGGAGATCGGGACACTCACGTACCGGCCGACCGCGTCGGCGTAGCGCGGGTCGTCCGGGTGGACAGCAACGGCGACGTCCCCGAAGATCGTCTCGGGGCGGACGGTCGCCACTTCGATCCCGCCGAGACCGCCGTCGGCGAAGGGGTAGCGGACGTGGACGAGCGTCGTCTCCTCCTCGGTGTTCACGACCTCGAGGTCGGAGATCGCGGTCCGCAGCCGGGGGTCCCAGTTGACCATCCGCTCGCCGCGGTAGACGAGGCCGTCGCGGTACAGCGCGACGAACGCGTCGCGGGTGGCCCGGACGCTGGCCGGGTCCATCGTGTAGCGGAACCGGCTCCAGTCGACCGAGAAACCGCCGGCGCGGGTCTGCTCGATGATCCGCCGCTCGTGCTCCGCCCGCCAGCGCTCGAGCTCGGCGAGCGCGGCCTCGCGGCTCAACTCCTCGAAGCGGACCCCTTCCTTCGCGAGCCGCCGCCGCACCTCGACCTGCGTCGCGAGGCCGGCGTGGTCTACCCCCGGGACCCAGAGGGTCGCACGTCCCTGCATCCGGGCCCGGCGCACGAGGGCGTCCATGACACTGTCGCCGAGCATGTGGCCGAGCGTCAGGACGCCGGTGACGTTCGGTGGCGGCAGGACCATCGAGAACGTCGGCCCGTCGGGCCGCTCCTTCGCGCGGAAGATCCCCGCCCGCTCCCAGGCCTCCTGCCAGCGCGCGTCGATCGCGGCGGCGTCGAAGCGGGTCGGAAGGCCGGGGTCCGTCAGATCGGACGCCTCCTATCGTGGCCCAGGGCGAGGGGCGCCGCGAGGGCGAGCTCCGCGATCGCGACGGCGCCCATGCCCGCGAGGCCGAGGTCGATCGAGGAGCTGGCGAGGAGGTGGAACGCCACGAGCGGCGCGCCGGCCGCGACGACCCCCGGGATCGACACGAGGAGCGCCCACCACGCGCCGGCGTACAGGTTCGCGACGGGCAGGCCCCGGGACCGCGAGCGGCGGAACAGGATGCCAAGCTCCAGCAGCGCGGCCGCGACGACCGCGGGCAGCTCGGCGGCGATGAAGGCGACGAAGCGCGTCGGCTCGAAGATCCTCAGGAGCGTGATGCCGAGGACGAGCCCGCTCGCGACGAGGTAGATCGCCGCGATCAGGCCGGCCTTGGCGAGGACGATCGCCCGGTCGCCGAGCGGCAGCGTGCGCCCGTAGGCGTAGGCATTCACCTCGATGGCGAAGAAGGCGGGGCCGAAGAAGGTTGCGAGCAGCGCGGCGGTCGTCACGGCGCCGATCGCGATCTCGCGCGCGTCGCTCGACGAGGGCGCGGCGACGAACGTGAAGAGGCCGATCACGACCGCGTCCAGGCACGGCAGCAGCACGAGGAACGCGTAGCCCGGCGTCCGGCTCGAGATCCGTAGATCCTTGGTCAGCACCGCGCGGGCGGCGCCGTGCGTCGCGAGCGCGAAGCGCGGGGGGACGAACTCCCGCGCGGCGAGCGGTGGCGCGAGGCCGACGCGGCGGACGGCGCCCATCAACCAGGAGAACCCGCCGATCGCGACCGCGAGGTAGCTGCCCGCCGCCGCGCACAGGATCGCGAGGCCGTCCGGGGTGAGCCCGAAGCCCGCCCGTCCGCCGGCGAAGAGCGGCGGGAGGGTCGCGAACGTGAAGGGGAACGCGGCGAGGAGCGCATCGCGCGCGAGCGACGGGCCGCTCGCGAGCGTCGCGGCGAGCAGCGCGAAGAACCCGCCCGCGGCGACGACGAAGGCGAACATCGCGAACGCGGGCAGGAGCCACAGGACGAGGTAGGCCCATCGCACGATCGCGCGCCCCCCTCCCCCGCGCGAGCCCTGCACGCGCCGCACGAAGGCGCGGCCGGTGAGCAGCGCGAGCGCGAGCGCGAAGACGATCGCCGCGAGCACGCCGGGAATCGTCGCGATCCCGGCGAGCGGGCCGAGCACCTCGCCCACGAACAGGGGGGTCGCGACCAGGACCGCGATCGCGGGGAGGTCGAACAGACGAAGGTAGAGCAACCCCGCGGCGCGCCCCAGGGTCCGGGCGTCGATCGGCAACGGCTCGAGCACCGCGAGCACTCCCGACGCGAGGAGCGTCGGCAGCACCTGGAGCCCCGTCCACCACAGGAACGCCACGTCGAGGCTGAGCAGACCGGTGAGGACGCCGGCCTCCACGACCGGCACGGCGACCGGGACGCCGAAGAACGGCCCCTCGGCGAGCCGCGGGGCGAGATGGAGCACCAGCGCGCCACCGGCGGTGATCAGGGTGAGCACCCCGGCCACGAGGATCTTGCTCTGGACCACTCGCCGCCGGGCGAGGGCCGCCGCCTTCGAGGTGTCGACCGAGGTCGGCAGATTGCCCTGCCGGAACGCGTAGACCGCCTGCAGGCAGACCTCCCCGAAGGCGACCGAGCTGATGCGACGGGCCTCCCGCCAGGTCATCGGCGGCCCTCCATCGCGCGGAGGGCCGCATCGAGGCCCTCGTCCTCGCGCGTGAGCCGCAGGAAGACGTCCTCGAGGGGTGCGTCGCCGCGCGCCGCGCGCTCGCGCAGATCGGCGAGCGAGCCCTCCGCGCGCAGGACGCCGTGATCGAGGATCCCGACGCGGTGGCAGAGCTGCTGGGCGATCTCCATGGTGTGCGTCGAGAACAGGGCGCCTCGGCCGCTGCTCCCCACGTAGCGCGCGAGCAGCTCCTTCATGAGGCGGACGGAGCGCGGATCGAGGCTGTTGAGCGGCTCGTCGAGCACGAGCAACGGAGGATGGTGGAGGAACGCGGCGATCAGGAGGACCTTCTGGCGGGTCCCGTTGGAGAGCGAGGAGATCGGCTCGTCGAACTCGGCCTCGAGGCGGAAGGCGCTCGCGTAGCCGGCGGCGCGCTCGGAGGCGACCGCTTCCGGCAGCGCGCGGACGCTCGCGACGAACTCCAGGAACTCGCGCGGCGTGAGCGCCTCGTAGAGCAGCGAGGTCTCGGGAACGTAGCCGATCCGCGCCTTGGCCGAGAGCCCGTCCGCGACCACGTCGAACCCGAAGACGCGGATGCGGCCGGCCGAGGGGGGCACGAGGCCGACGATCGCCTTGATCGTGCTCGACTTTCCCGCGCCGTTCGACCCGAGGAGGCCGTAGATCTCGCCGGGGCGCACTGCCAGCGAGAGCCGGTCCACCGCGCGTCGCTCGCCGTAGGCGATGGAGAGCTCCTCGATCACGAGCGGCGGGCCCGTCGGGGGCGGCTCGCCTGGCGCCACGAACGTACCGTCGGCGCGCCCGGCCTATAAGCTCCCGCGGCCGCGGCTAGCGCTGGCGCACGGGCGGGAACAGCAGGACGTCCTTGATCGACGCGACGCCGAGGAGCCCCATCACGACGCGGTCGACCCCGAGGCCGATGCCCGTCGCCGGCGGCATGCCGTAGCGCAGCGCTTCCACGAAGTCGGCGTCGTAGGCGTAGACGTCGGCCCCCCGGGCGCCCAGCTGCTCGCGGAAGCGGCGCTCCTGCTCGTCCGGATCGTTGAGCTCGGTGTAGGCGTTCCCGAGCTCGACGGTCCGGTAGAACATCTCGAAGCGCTCGACGCGCCCGGGCTTGGAGCGGTGCCGTTTCGCGAGGGGGGTCGTCGCGGCCGGATGATCCACGACGAAGGTGAGCGCCTCCAGGTGCGGCTCCACGTAGTGCTCGAACAGCTTCTCGAGGAACGTGCCCGCCGGCGAGTCGTCGGGCACGGTCGATCCGGCGGCGCGGGCGAGCGCGCGCAGCTCCTCCCGGCTCTTCCCGAGGAGGTCCGGGATGCCGCTGCGCCGCTCCAGCTCCTCGACGAAATCGACCGTCGCGAACGGCGGGCGGAAGTCCCGGGCCCCGCGCACCGCCTCGGGCGAGTCGGGCCGCAGCTCGGCGGCGCGGTCCGCGAGATGCTCGAAGAGGCGCTCGACGAGGCGACGCATGTCGTGGTAGTCGGCGTACGCCCAGTACGCCTCGAGCTCCGTGAACTCCGGGGCGTGCGTCGAGTCGAGGTCCTCGTTGCGGAAGGTCCGACCGAGCTCGTAGACGCGCTCGAGGCCCCCGACCAGCAGGCGCTTGAGCGGCAGCTCGAGGGCGATCCGCAGCTGGACCTCTCCGTCGAGGTAGTTCGAGCGGGTCACGAACGGGGCCGCGGCCGCGCCGCTCGCGACCGGCAGCAGGATCGGGGTTTCGACCTCGAGGAACCCGTGCGCGTCGAGGAAGCGACGCATCTCCCGGACGAGGAGCGTGCGCGAGCGGAATCGCTCGCGCGCCTCGGCCGAGGCAAGCAGGTCGACGTAGCGGCGGCGCAGCCGCTCTTCCACGTCCACCAGCCCGTGAAACTTCTCGGGCGGCGGCGCGATCGCCTTGGCGAGGAGCGTGAGCTGGCCCACCTCGAGCGATGGCTCCCGGCTCTTGGAGAGGGCCGGATGTCCCTCCGCGCCGACGATGTCGCCGGGATCGAGGTCGCGCAACCACGCGCGGAACGCCTCCTCGCCCAGGGCATCGGCCCGCAGGATCAGCTGGATCGAACCGGCCCGGTCCTCCAGGTCCGCGAAGGCCGTCCGCCCGTGGAGCCGGGTCGCCTTCAGTCGGCCCGCGACCCGGCAGGAGGTCTCGGCGTCATGGTCGCCGGGCGCGAGCGCGGACGCCGCCGCCCGGACCCGGTCCGTCGTCTCCCGACCCACGAACGACCAGGGATACGGCTCGCGACCCGCGGCGCGCCAGCGCGCGATCTTCTCCCGGCGCTCGTGCTCGAGCGGCGTCTCGTCGGTCACGCGGCTCCTCCGGGCCGGCGTCCGGAGCGACCTCGAGGGAAAAGCCTGTCGTCGGCGCGTGCTAGCTCGGCAGGCCCTCGAGCGAAAGGCGCTCTACGCCGCCGGGCCGGACGAGCGCGAGGTGCTCCGGGACCGCCGCGTCGCTGCCGGAGCCGCGCGCCGGCTCGTGCAGCAGCAGATAGGACCCGAGGAAGAACTCGGCGGCGGCGTCGCCGCCCCCGATGCCGTAGCTGACGTAGTCGGAGAAGTAGACATGGATCGCGCCGCTGCGCCGCTGGCGAAGCGCCTCGAGGAACTTCGTCCATTCGCCCGGTCCCTTGCGCTCGAGCTCGTCGACGAGGTCCCGCAAGAGCGGCCGCTGGCTGAGCCCGGCGAGCCCGTCGTAGGCGAGATAGATCGCCGGGTGCGGCTCGAGGGCCACGACGTCGAGTCGCAGGACGCCCTCCACGGGCTTGGTGCGCATGCCGAGCGCCCTACGGGTCCCGCGTTAAGAAGACTTCGCCACCGGCGGCGCACGCCGCCGGTGCCGGAAGGGGTTCGGCGAATTCCCTAGTGGTCGTGCGGGGCGCCGGCGCCCTTGTCCGAGGGGCTCGACTTCTTCGCGGCGATGATGTCGTCGATGCGCAGGACCATCGCGGCGACCTCCGCCGCGGAGGCGAGCGCCTGACGCTTCACCCGGAGCGGCTCGACCACGTGGAGCTTCCACATGTCGGCGGCCTTCCCGTCCGCGAGGTTGATCCCGATGTTCTTGTTCGCCTGCGGCCCGTCGTGGGCGCTCCGCAGTTCGATGAGGGTATTGATCGAGTCGTAGCCGCCGTTCTCGCTGAGGGCCCAGGGGACCGCCTCGAGGGCCTGCGCGAACGCCTCGCCCGCCAGCTGCTCGCGGCCACCGACCGATGGCGCCCACTTCCGGAGCTTGACCGCGAGGTCGATCTCCGTCGCGCCGCCGCCGGGGCAGATGACGCCGTCCTCGAGCACGCTCGCGACGACCTTGAGCGCGTCGTTGAGCGAGCGCTCGACCTCCTGCGTGACGTGCTCGGTGCCGCCGCGGATGAGGATCGAGACCGAGCGCGGGTTCGAGCAGCCGGTGACGAACGTCATGTCGTCCTCGCCGACCTTGCGCTCCTCGACCTTGGCCGCCGAGCCGAGGTCCGCCGGGGTGAGGTCCTTGAAGCCCGTGACGATCTTCGCGCCGGTCGCGCGAGAGAGCTTCTGGAGATCGGACTCCTTGACCTGCTTGACCGCGTAGATCCCGTCCTTGGCGAGGTAGTGGAGGACCACGTCGTCGATCCCCTTCTGGCAAACGACGACGTTGGCGCCGGACGCCTTGATCTGGTCGACCATCCGGCGGAACGTCTTGTCTTCCTCGTCGAGGAAGCTCTGGATCTGGCTGGGGTTCTTGATGTTGATCTTGCTCTCGATCTCGGTCTTCTTGATCTCGAGCGCGGAGTTGAGCAGCGCGATCTTCGCGGGCGCGATCTCCGCCGGCATCCGGGGGTGACCCCGCTCCTTGTCCAGGAGGATCCCGGCGATCAGCTCCGTGTCGGAGATGGTGCCGCCGTGGCGCTTCTGCACCTGGATCTGGTCCACGTCGGCGATCGTGCGGCCGCCCCGCTGTTCCGCGATCTTGCGGACCGCCTCGACCGCGATCTTGGCGAGCGCGTCGCGCGAGCCGAAGACGCCCTTCGAGCCCATCGCGGTCGTCGCGCAGTCGACGAGCACCGACTGATCGTCGGGCTTGACCGGCGTACCGATCTCGGTCTCGAGGAGGCGCTGGGCCTCCTGGACCGCGAGCTGGAAACCGCGGACGATCACCGTCGGGTGGACGTTCTGGTCGAGGAGCGACTCCGAGCGCTTCAACAGCTCACCGGCGAGAACGACCGCGGTCGTCGTGCCGTCGCCGCACTGCTGGTCCTGGGTCTTGGCGACCTCCACGAGCATCTTGGCCGCCGGGTGCTCGACGTCGACCTCCTTCAGGATCGTGACGCCGTCGTTGGTGATCGTGATGTCACCCATCGAGTCGACGAGCATCTTGTCCATGCCGCGCGGTCCGAGGGTCGATCGTACGGCGTCGGCGACCGCCCTCGCCGCGGCGATGTTGTTCGACGTGGCGCTGCGGCCGTGTTCGCGCTCGGTTCCTTCCTTCAGGACGAGAATGGGGGTGCCCTGGAGCATTCTGGCTCACCGTCTTTGGCAATTTTGTTCTTCTATATAATGATTCCCCGGCTCCCTGGCGCGGGGGCTCGCGCGAGGTTCGTGGCTCGCCGTGGCTGCGCGAGCGGGCGTCTGGCGCAGGACCTCGCGGTGCGGGGCCACCGGGGGCGCTACTTCGTGGAACCGCCCGGAAGTTGCGCGCGCGCTTCGGGGCCGTTGGAACGGAACCCGGGATCGCGCTCGCGCGGTCGCCGTATAGAAGTTATTTTATAGTAACATAAACTAATCGTTAGCGTAAACGCCGAGGTGGATCATGACGAAGGAACTGCAAACGAAGGAGAGCAACCCCTGGGCCGATCTCGATCAGGTCGTGGACGATCTGGGCCGCCGATTCTACGAAACGTTCGGCATCGCCCCGTTCGGCGCCGTCCGTGTGAGCGACGCCGGTCCCCAGTACCTGCGTGCGGCCCGCACCGACGTGACCGACACGGGTGCGGCGTTCCGGATCGTGGCCGAGGTCCCGGGGATCCCGAAGGACCAGATCGAGGTTCGCGTCCGCGGAGCGAACGTCGAGATCCGAGGCGAGAGCACGCAGGAGACGAAGGAGTCGAAGGCCGAGTACGTTCACCGGGAACGGACGTACGCGGGCTACTACCGCAGCCTCGAACTTCCCGAGCCGGTCGTCGGCGGGGAAGCGAAGGCGACCGTGGAGAACGGGCTCCTGACGCTCGAGCTCCCGAAGCTCACCCCGACGCCGGTCGAGACCGACGTCAAGGTCCCCGTCCAGTAGGACGGTGGGCCGGGCCCCCGGGAACCCCCGGGGGCCCCGATTTATTCTCCGTCGTGCGCGCCGAAGTCTCGCGGTCGCCGGGCCCGACCGAGCTCACCGCGGGCCAGGAGACCGCGGGACCCGGGCCGACCCAGGCGATCGCCATGCCGTCATAGCCCTTGACACCGACCATCGGGACGACCGTGGCGCGCAGCCGGGGATCGGCGCCGAGCGCCTCGAGGAACTGGCGCACGGCCGTGACGACGGCGTCCGTCTGTTTCGGTTCCGCGATGGCGCCCTCCCGAACCACGTTGTCGGCGACGAGCACGGTACCCGGGCGGGAGAGGGCGAGGGCCGCGCGCAGGTAGTCCGGGTACCCGGTCTTGTCCGCGTCGAGGAAGACGAGATCGAACGGCGGCGCTCCTTCCCGGGAGAGCTCGGCCAAGCTCTCGCGCGCGGGCCCCGGTCGGATCTCCACCCGCTCGGCCAGACCCGCGCGCGCGACGTTGGCCCGAGCGACCTCCGCATGGCGGCGATCTAGCTCGAGGCTGACGAGCCGGCCCTCCGGTGGCAGCGCGCGTGCCATCGCGATCGTCGAGTATCCGGCGAGCGTCCCGATCTCCAGGACGCGACGGGCCCCGCTCGCACGAACGAGGAGCTCCAGCAGGCGCGCCTGGATCGCGGAGACCTGGATCGGCGGAAGTCCGGCCTCGGCCGCAACCCGGTTCGTCGCCTCGAGGACCTCGTCCGGGCCGAGCAGCCGCGCCTCGATCCATCGGTCCACCGCCGCCCAGCGTTCCGTCTCCGCGCCCATCGACCCCCCAGCATGGTCCCGCCCCTAACGGTTCCCGGATGCGGGCCGAAGTCACTTAGCGCCGGTACCGCTGCCGCTCGCGAGCGCGATGCCGATCAACGAGGTGCTCGTCGTCCAGGATCTCGCGATCGTCATGCTGGTCGCGCTCGGGATGACGCTTTTGTTCCGCGCGATCCACCAGCCGTTGCTGATCGGCTACATCGTCGCCGGCATGATCATCGGGCCGTACACCCCGCCGACCTCCCTCGTGTCGTACCCCGACGTCCTCAACGCCCTCGCCGAGCTCGGGATCGTCTTCCTGCTCTTCGCGATCGGACTGGAGTACCCCCTCGCCCGGTTGCGCTCGATCGGTCGCAAGGCGCTCGTGATCGCCCTCGCGGAGTCGCTCGCGACGTTCGCGGCCGGCTTCGCCGTCGGCCGGGCATTCGGCTTCCCGCTGTACGACAGCCTGTTCCTCGCCCTCGCGATCTCGGTCACGAGCACGGTGATCCTCTCGAGCGTGCTGCAGGACCTCGGCGTGATCCTGGCGCCCGAGACGAGCCTGATCCTCGGCATCACGGTCATCGAGGACGTGATCACGGTCACGATCCTCGGGATCCTGCAGTCGACCGCGTCGACCGGCCACCTCTCCCTCGAGCTGATCGCCTTCTCGCTCGCCGCCGTCGTGATCTTCATCGCCGGGGTGCTGACGATCGGCTCGCGGACGATCCCGCCCCTGATCGACCGGGCCCAGCGCGCCCACGTCCACGAGATCTTTCTCCTCGCGATCCTCGGGGTCGCCTTCTCCCTCGCGATCATCTCGAGCCTGATCGGCATCTCGGTCGCGACCGGCGCGTTCCTCGCCGGCGTGCTGGTCGCCGAGTCGGGGAGCCAGGCGGCGGCGCACGAGGTGATGGCGCCGCTGAAGGAGATGTTCGGGGCGATCTTCTTCGTCTCGATGGGCGCCCTGATGAACATCAGCCTGCTGCCCCAGTACCTCGTCCCGATCGCGGGGTTCATCGCGGTCGCCTTCGGGGCCAAGCTGACGTCGACCTACCTCGCCGCCCGGCAGCAGCGCGTTCCGCCCGCGGACGCCCGACGCGCGGCGATCACGGTCTCGGCCTCCGGCGGCGAGCTGTCGATCGTGGTCGCGAAGGGTGGGACCGACGTCGGGGCGGTCGGCGCGTTCGTGCTGCCGTTCATCGGCGCGCTCACGATCGTCACCACCCTGGTCGCGCCGTACCTCGTCCGCTACGCCTGGCGGCGCCCGGCGGCGCCGGCCGCCCCGCCGCCCTAAGTGGCGGACGCGGGATGTCGTCCCAGCACCGGTCGTCGCGCGAGGGCGGCGCGGACGGTCCCGAGCGTCGACTCGAGCTCGGGGCCCTCGAGCGGGTAGCGCGGCGCGCGCACCGCGGCGGTCCCCACGCCGAGCTCGGTCTCGACCAGCTTGATCGCCTGCACGAACTTCGGCCCGGTGTCGAGGCGCAGCAGCGGAAGGAACCAGTCGTAGAGCGTGCGCGCCTCGGCGGCCGGCCCGTGGGCGGCGCGCTCGAACAGCACGGCCGATTCGGTCGGCAGGGCGTTCGCGAGCCCGGCGACCCATCCGACCGCGCCGGCGCCGACGCCTTCGAGGAGGAGGTCGTCGAGCCCGACGGCGACATCGACCCGCTCGCCGAGGAGCTCGCGCAGCGCGGTGATGCGTCGGACGTCCCCGCTCGACTCCTTGACCGCGACGAGCGACGACGCCTCCTCGGCCAGGCGCAGCACGTCCTCCGGCGCGAGGTCGACGCCGTAGGCCGCGGGGTTGTTGTAGGCGATCGCGGGAAGGTCGGTGGCGCCGAGAACGGTGGCGAGGTGGGCCCGGGTCTCGCGCCGGTCGCCGTGGTAAACGTACGGCGGCAGGACGAGGAGCCCGCTCGCCCCCGCGTCGCGCGCCGCGCGCGCCCCCTCCACCGCCGCAGCGGTCCGGCTCGCGCCGACGGCCGCGACGACCGGGGCGCTCTCGGGGAGCTCCTTCGCCAGCGCGCGGACGAGCGCGACATGCTCCTCGGAGCCCAGGCTCGCACCCTCGCCGAGGGATCCGCCGACGATCACCCCCCGGCATCCGTGCTCGACCACCCAGCGGGCATGGACGACGTACCGATCGATCTCGATGCGGCCGTCCGGGCCGAAGGGAGTCGTGAGCGCCACCAGCACGCCCCGCGCGACGCCGGCGCCGCCGGCTCGGCCGCTCAAGGGCACCTAGTGGGTCCCGCGCCCGGGCTCATGGTGCGCGGCCCTCGCGGAAGGGATCGTCCGGGTCGAAGCGGAGCTCGGCCTCGGCCGTCACGAACGCCCGGCCCGTGATCGCCGGGATGATCCCGGCCCCGTGTCGGCGGGCCCGTCCCTCGAAGACCGTGCCGAGGATCCCCTCCTGGCGCCACGGGGCGCCCTCGTCGAGGACCCCGTCGGCGACCAGGCAGGCGAGCCGCGCGCTCGTGCCGGTCCCGCAGGGGGAGCGATCGTAGGCGTCGCCCGGGCACAGCACGAAGTTGCGCGCGTCGTTCTCGGGCCGCTGCGGCGGGCCACAGAGCTCGATGTGCTCGATCGCCGCCCCCGCGTCGCCGGTGACCCCGGCCGCGCCGAGGGCCTGGCGGACCGCGAGGCAGTAGTGCGTCAGCGCGCCGGCCTCTTCGGGCCGCAGCGGTCGCGGCGCCGCGCCGGTGAGGAAGAACCAGTTGCCGCCCCAGGCCACGTCGCCCGTCACCCTCCCAAAATCGGGCACATCGACCGAGACCGCGCGCTGCGTGCGGTAGCTCTCGACGTTCCAGAACGTGACGCGGCCGTCCGTGAGCCGCTCGGCCCCGACCACGCCGACCGGTGTCTCGATCGACAGCCGCCCCGGGCCCAGGCGGCCCAGGTGCGCCAGCGTCTCCACGAGCCCGATCGTGCCGTGGCCGCACATCCCGAGGTAGCCGACGTCGTTGAAGAAGATGGTCGCCGCGGCGGGACCGGGCGCGCTCGGCGGGGCGAGGAGGGCCCCGACCATCGTGGCGGAGCCGCGGGGCTCGGCCAGCACCGCGCGCCGGAATCCGTCGTGATCGCGCCGAAAGCGCTCGAGCCGTTCGGCGAGGGGCCCGGTCCCGAGCTCGGGTCCGCCGTCGACGACCACGCGGGTCGGCTCGCCCTCGGTGTGGGAGTCGACGACCCGGACCCGGCCGACGGCCAAGCCGGGGGCCGCCGGGCCGGGTCTCGAGCGCGGGTCGGTCATGGGGGATCGCGGGCCCGGACGCCGGCGTCCGAATCCGAGGTCGTCGCTCCGCCCCTCAGCGCGGCGAGCAGCCGGGCGCCATCGGGCGAACCGAGCCCCGTGCACGGGTCCCAGCCGGGTCCCGCCGAATAGCCGCCGTTCCCTCCGGTGGTGATGTCGTGGAACGTCCGGGGCGCGGCGTACAGGCGCGGGTTCAGGAAGCCGAGGGGAGCGCCGAGCGCCGACTGGATCCGAGCGATCAGGGCCGCCCAGAGGGGCGCGACCGCGCTGGTGCCGCCGAACACCGTCGCCTCGCCATCGACGAGGACGCGGTAGCCGGTGAGGGGGTCCGCATCGGCGGCGACGTCGGGAACCCCGCGTCCGGCGAAGCCGTTCGGGGCGGCGGGCACGCCGACCCCGACCTGGTAGCTCGGGAGCGCGAACGCTTCGCTGACCCCGCCGCCGCTCGCGCCCTCTCCTTCGGCGAGATCGTTCCAGGTCGTCTCGGCGACGATCCTCGTGCCGGCGAGGGTGAGCCGCGTGCCGCCGCAGCCGAGCGCGCCGGGCGCCGAGGCCGGGAAGTCGACCTCGAGCGGTCCGCCGGGGCCACCGTCGGTCGCTCCCTGGTCTCCCGAGGCCGCAAGAACGCCGACCCCCAGCGCCGCCGCGTCCTCGAACGCCGATTCGAGGGCCGCGCGCGCCTGACCGGTCCAGCTCGCTTCCGGCCCGCCCCAGCTCATCGACAACAGGTCCGGTCGGTGAACGTCATCGTGCACGGCGGCGAGGACGCCGTCGAGGAACCCCTGGTCGGTGTTCGGGGCGAAGTACGCGACGATCGCGGCCCCGGGGGCGACAGAACCGGCGACCTCGATGTCGAGCGTGACCTCGCCGTCGGGCCCGGTCGGCACCCCGGTGGGCGCGTTCGTCGCGCCGTCGACCGACACGACCGTGACGCTCGGTGGCGAGAGGCCGAGGCCGGAGAAGTACCGCGCCAGATCGGCGGCCCGAAAGCCACCGCCGAGCTCCAGGAGCCCGATCGTGACGCCGGAGCCGTTCGTGGCGCCGGGGAAGTCGTACGCCGCCGCGACCTCGGGCGGCGAGTAGGAGGGCTGGCCGGCGGCGCTCGCCGGGCGCGGCCGCAGGGGCGGCCGCGCCTGCGGACGATCGTCGAGCCCGAAGACCCCGACCACGATGCCGTCGAGCGACGCCGGCACCGAGAGCGGACCCTCGCGCCCGCGGTAGGATCCGCGCGGATACACGTAGCGATGCAGCTGGGTGCCGAAGGCCGGCGCGAGGTCGCGGACCCGGCCCGCGAGGCGGACCGACCGGCGGGCCCGGTCCGTTCGCGCGATGCGCAGCCCGTGAGCCCCGGCGAACGACGCGACTCGTTCCAGGTCGTCGGCGCGTGCGCCGTATCCTTGGGCGAACTCGGCGCGCGAGGGATAGGGTGTGCCAGGGGGCCGACCGCTCGCGAGCGGGTCGAGCGACGGGAACGCACCCGGCGCGGATCCGCGGCGCAGCAGGACGGTGAGCTCCAACGACTCGCCGACGTCGGCCGTGCCCAGCCGTCGGGCGCCGGTCAGCACACCGCGACGACTCCCGGCGAGCTCGACACGGGCCCCGTTCGCCGCCATCCTCTCGGTGCTGCGGAGAGCGAGCGGGTCGGCTTACGCTCGTCGGTCGACCGGGACACCGCGCGGAGCGACCGGCGCGGCGAGGTGGGTGGCCAGCGCGAAGAACGCCTCGGGGGGAAGCTCCTCCGGTCGGCGGGTCGGCCAGCCGGGCGGCCATCCCGACGCCTCGGCGAGGCGGTCGGCCGCCCCGGACGATCCGGCGAGGGCGGGCAGGAGGTTACCGAGCTGCTTGCGTCGCGCGCGGAACAGCGTCCGGACGGCCCGCTCGAAGACCGGGACCGACGGAACCGGTAGCGGTCCGATCCGGGCCCGGTGTACCGCGAGCCGGCCCTCCACCTCGGGCGTCGGCTCGAAGGCGCGGGCCGGAACGGTCTGGAACAGCTCGACTTCGCCGTAGAGACGGGCCGCCAGCGCGAGGCGACCATACCGGCGCGTTCCCGGTGATGCGGCGAGGCGCTCGGCGACCTCGCGCTGCACGAGGAAGACGGTGCGGGGCACGCGCGCGGCGAAGCAACGGAGCAGGATCGGCGTGGCCAGCGAGTAGGGAAGGTTCCCGACCACGCAGCGGACACCGGCCAGGTCGGTCGAGGTGGCGTCCTCCTCTCGCACCGAGACGGAATCGCCGAAGGTTGCCTGCAGGAATCGCGCGAGCCGCGGGTCGCGCTCGACGACCGCAAGGAGGCGCACCCCGCGACGGAGGAGGGCCGCGGTGAGGATCCCGAGGCCCCCGCCGATCTCCAGGATCGGCCCCGGGACGATGTCGGTGACGAGCGCGGCCTCAGCGTCCGCGACGAAGGGGTCCGCGAGGAACGATTGTCCCCGGCGGCGAGAGGGGCGGACGCCGAGGGCCGAGAGCGTTCGACGGATCTCTTCCGGCCGCTCCGGCACCCCGGCCGGCACGGCATCACGGGGCGACGAAGAGCCGGTGTTGCGGGTGCGGCGGGAGACGTTAGCGCGCAACGCACCCGATTCTCTGGCGGTCTGTATTTAAGCGCGTGGCGCCGGGTCCGGATTGGAAGAAACGGGTCTCAACTCCTGTCCGCCGAGCGCGAGCGCGCGGTCCATCGCTCCTCGAACTGCCGGCGATCACTCGGCATGTATCCGAACTCCCCGAGAGTTCAAATAACGTCAAAACGACCTAAATCCCGTCGAAGAACGCCTGTCATAGCTTCGTCTGGTTACGAGCGTGCCAGGGCGCTGTCGGCCTCGGATCCGTGAATGTGCCACCGTAGGTTCGCCACTCGCGTTGAATTTCGCCGGCCAAATCCGCGAGGTTGGGATCGTCGATGAGGTCCTTTCTAGTCCTCCCAATTCCGAGGAGCTGCATGACGGGGTTGTACAGGACGAGCTCGCGGCCCTTGAGCCAGTCGAGATAGAGGTCGGGGTCTCCCAGAGAGTCGCGATGCGGCCGGGTAGCTCGGACACAGCACGTACCGAGGAGGATTAGCGTCCTTCTCCTCCCGCACGTCCTTCAGGTCGAGGGCGAGCCGCTCCGAGATTCAGCCGTCGGCGTCCCACAGGGCCCCGATCAGCGCGGCGTCCCGCTTGCTGTTCGCGCCCTCGATCATGCGGGTCACGTCCGCCGGCATCCGGATCGAGGTCGGCGCGAGCCGGGGCGCTTTGAAGGGCATGCGGCAGGCTTCGGCGAGCTTGGCCTTCCCGATCTTCTTGTAGAACTCGCGCAGCGTCCGAAGGTCGTACGGCGCGGATCGCTTCCCATCCTACCGGAGCCCGGTCTTAAGGTCGGCCAGGTCCCGCTCGGTCGCCTCCGATAGGGGCCGGCCCATGCGCTTACGCAACGCCTCGAGCTGGCTCCAGTAGGTCGAGAGCGAGCTCTCCTTCCCCTGGGAGGACGCCTGGTAGTCGGAGATCTCTGTCTCGGGTTCGTACATCGCGGGCCCCAACTAACGCCGGGGGTTCGGTGCCATTTACTGTATTTGTCAAGGAGCCACGAATAGCCGGTACTTGTCGTCGACACCGCTCAGCTCCTGCTCGATCCGCCCGACGAGGAGCTTCTCGGGCGACTTGAGGTGGAGCCGGGCCTCGATGTCCTCGAAGCTGGAGAACGGGAGGCGCTTGCGCTCGTCGACGATCTGCTGCATCGTCTTCTTCCCGATCCCCGGCAGGAGCTCGAGCAGGTGGAAGCGGCGGGAGACGGCCGGCGACTCGTTGAAGAAGCGCAGGTAGCGCGGCGCATTCGCGCGCACGATCCGTTCGAGCGTCGCCGGTAGCTCGGCGCGCCCGGCGACGGTCAGCTCGTCGTAGCCGATGCGACGGCGGACGTGGTCGATCGGGGGCGGCGCCCCGTCGATCGGCACCAGCGCGATGCGGCCGCCGCTCGCGAGCCTCGCGCCCGTGCGTGGCACGAGCTCGAACAGCTTGAGCTCGTCCTCACCGATCGCGAGGGCGAGGGGCTCCCGGTGGAAGCCGCGCTCGGTCTGCCGGCCGTTCGGCAGGTAGTCCAGAATGTACGCGTAGTTCTCCACGGGTCCGACCCCCGTTCATCGGTACTGCGCGACGATCTCGAGGACGCGCGTGATCTGCGCCTCGTCGAGCACGACCCGCTCCTTCGCGAACAGGAGGCGGATCTCCTCGGGATACTGGGGCAGCGTGTCGGCGGCCTTGACCGCGACGCTCAGGTCGACGAACGCGAGCGCGCGCAGCTCCGCGATCAGCTTCGCGGTCTCCTCCGCGGACAGGCGCGCGAACTGCTCGGCGTGCTGGAGGGCGAGCGCCGCCTCGCGCGGCAGCGTCCGGCCGGCGGCGTCCTCGACGAGCAGCTCCTTGACGCGGGCGAGCGGGACGGGTTCAGGCATCGTGCCCTCCGCGCGCGACCGGCAAGAGGTGGATCGGCGTCGCCACGAGCTCCTTGCGCTTGCCGCCATCGAGGAAGGCGACGCGGTAGGCGCGGCCGCTGCGGCCGACCACGGTGCACACGCGGCCCTGGTAGCGGGGGTGCGGCTGGCCGTGCGGGTCGGACGGCTCGATGCGGACCATCACCTTCTCGCCGATCGCGAACTCGCGCAGGAACCGGGTCACCGGCGGAAGCCCGCGCTCGCGAACCTCCTTCGTGAACGTCCCGCGCGTGCGCGAGCGGAACCCCTTCGAGCTCTTGACCATCTACGCCTCCGAGTCGTGGATCTCCGTCACGTCGAGGTACTCGACCTTGAGGGGAACGCCGACGAGCTGGGCGAGGTTCGGTTCGGTGCGTCCGTCATCGCCCTCCACCCACTCCTTGACGTACGTGCCCGCCTCGGTCCTGACGTCGAGCGTGAACCGCCCTTCGCTCGCGTCCACGACGCGGGCCGCGACGATCCGACGCGTGCGAACGCGGTCGGCTCGACGGTGGGCGACGCGGGTGGGCGTGCGCTGGGCGATCGCCCGGGCGAGCGCGAGGTCGAGGGCCTCATTAACCTTTGCCACGGCGGCCGCGCCCGCCACCCCGACGCGGTAGCTCTTGTCCGGCGCCGCCTCCTTGATCCGGACGACGTCCGGCGCCCCGGCCGGGGCAAGGTCGCCCACCTCGACCCGGCCCCCCGCCGACGCGCCCACCTCGGCGGCGAGTGCGGCCAGGTCGAGCGAGCGCACGCGCGGGCGCACGAGCTCGAGGACGAACGGGCGTCCCCGGCCGAGCATGCGGGCGTCGATGTCCTCGCGGCCCATCCCGTGGAACCGGGTCCCCATCGCTCCCGACGCCCGGACGAACGGGGCGCCGACGAGCTCCTCGACGCTCTCGGCGTAGGTCTTACCGGACCCGCCGCAGGTCGCGCACCCCCGGCCCCGGCATCGCCGGCAGGGCCAGTGGGTCTGGGGCAGCGTCCGGTCGAGCTTGCGGTAGCGGCCCTGCACGAAGACGGGCAGCACCGTGAGCTCGACCCGACCGACGGGCAGGTCCGCGAGGAACACGACGTCGGGCCGCTCCGACCCGCCGACGGCGCCGGTACGGGCCTCGAGTCGTTTGCCGAGCTCGCGGTTGAACGCCGCCCGGGCGCTCTCGCCCCACGCGCTGCCGAGCTCGATCCACTCGGCTTCCTCGCGGGCGAGGCGCTCGGGGTCCCAGCGGGAGCCGCAGGTGAACCGGTGCCACTCGTAGCCGTCGCCGGCGCGAACGGCCCGATCGACCCAGGTCTCCAGGCGCGCGAACGTCCCGCCGCAGAGCGAGCACGCCTCGGCGGGTCCCGGGGCCTCCGTGCCGAGGCGGGCGGCGAGGCGCCGGGCCCGCTCGGGGTTGGCGAGGCCGTGCCCGAGCCGCCCGAAGACCCGCCCGAAGCACTCCGCGCACCATCCGCGTCCCACCGCGCGCCGGGCGACCGCGAGCGCCGTCTCGGGCGGCGAGAAGTCGGGGAGCTCGCGCACGCGCGGCCGAGCCCGGAGCGCGGTTTAGCCTCTCGCCCGCGCCGGTGGTGCCGTTACACGTCTATTTACTGGGCCGTGGTCTCCCCGGGGCGGCCCGCATGGCGTCGATCACGGAGGCGGAGCTGACGCGCGCGATCGAACGGACGCTCGTGGCGACCGGCAAGATGCCGCCGGCGGAGGCGCGGTCGACCGCGCGCATGGTCCTGGGCTACTTCGGCCTCGACGACACCGTCCTCGACAACAAGCTCTCGAGCGAGGACCGGGACCGGTTCTATCAGCTCGAGGAGGAGGGGCTCCTGACGAGCGAGGAGGAGGACGCCACGGTCTCCCGCGGCAAGACCTGGCGGATCCACTACTGGCTCCTGAAGAAGGCGCGGATCCGCGACGTGGGCCAGGCGGGAGATGCCCCCGCCGCCGACGACGCGGCGACCGTCTACCGCGACATCGGCGAGTCGGACTGGAAGCGCCGGGCCGATCCGCCCGCCGGCACGTAGGGGCGCCGTCAGCGGGGCCCGCCGGGCTGGAAGCGGTTCGCGCCGGGCAGGAGCGCCGGGTACTCGGACGCCGCGATCACGTGGCGGACGTGCTCGATCGCGGTGAACGCGAAGGCGATCGCGGCGAGGAGCGCCACGAACGAGGCGAGGTCGATGCCGACGCCCGAGATCCCGAGCAGTCCGACGAGCACCGAGAGCGAGGCGATCGCGTTGAACGTGGCGTGCATCGCGACCGCGAGCAGGTAGTAGGCGCCGCTCCCGGGCCCGGGCACGGAGAACTTCGAGCGCGCGTACCCGTAGCCGAACATGCCGGTCGAGCTGCCGTGCAGCAGCACGCTCGAGACCGATCGCACGACGATGAGCGCGATGCCGGCGACGAGGCCGCCGATCAGGAACGCCGCGAGGCCGTAGAGGAACGTCTCGAAGAAGCCGAAGCCGAGGCCGACCGACGCGCCGAAGACGGGTCCGTCCGCGACCGAGCGGATGCGCGCGCGGAAGGCGTAGACCCCGCTGGCCTTCAGCGCCTCCTCGATGAACGGCGCGATCACGAGCACGAGGAAGAACTCCCCGAGCGTCGAGTTGCCGTTGAGGAAGACGAACTCCGGGCCGGGGAGCGCCGACGACAGGCTCGTCCCGAGGCTGACCAGGACCGCCTCGAGGATCGCGGCGACGATCGTCGCGAAGAGCGCGCCGTAGGCAAACGCGCCGAGGACCGAGCTCCAGTCGCTGCGGGCGAACCGCTCCGTCCGCCGCACCCAGGCGAGGTAGACGAGCGCGGGGGCGAGCGAGAGGAGGACGAGGACGACCAGGTCGGCGATCGCGTCGAACGCGCTCACGCGCCGGACCCTCGTGGCGGGTAGGCGTAGAACCCCTCACCGGACTTGCGGCCCAGCTTGCCGGCGGCGACGAGCGTCCGCCACAGGGGGCAGGCCCGGTAGCGCGGGTCGCGGAAGCCGTCCCACAGCACGTCGAGGATCGCGAGCGCCGTGTCGAGGCCAACGAGGTCCGCGAGTTCGAAGGGGCCCATCGGATGGCGGAAGCCGAGCTTGTAGGCGGTGTCGATGTCCTCCTTCGTCGCGACGCCCTCGAAGAGCATCCAGGCGGCCTCGTTGAGCAGCACCGCCAGCGCGCGGGTGGTCACGAAACCGGGGGTGTCGCGCGACGTCACCACGGTCTTGCCGAGGCGGACGGCGAACGCCCGGGCGCGCTCCACGACCTCGGGCCGGCTCGTGTGGCCCGGGATCAGCTCGACGAGCGGCATCTGGAGGACGGGGTTGAAGAAGTGCAGGCCGACGAGGCGGCCCGGGTCCGCGAGGCCCTGCGCGATCTGGGTGATCGGCAGCGACGAGGTGTTCGACGCGAGGAGCGCCCCGGGCGACGCAGTGCCCTCGAGCTCGCGGAAGAGCTGGCGCTTCAGCCCGAGATCCTCGGGCGCCGCCTCGACGACGATCTGCGCGCGATCGGCCCGCCGCAGTCCGATCGCGACGTCGATCCGCCCGAGCGCGCTCTCCTTCTCGCCCGCGCCGATCGCGCCCTTGCGCGTGGCGTGGTCGAGCGCCCGCTCGGCGTTGGCGAGCCCCCGGCGAGCGAGCTCCTCGTTGACGTCTGCGAGGGTCACGGGGTACTCGGCGAGCGCGCACTGGGCGGCGATGCCGCTGCCCATGATCCCGGCGCCGACGACGAAGACCCGCTCCCGAACGGACGCACGGGGATCGCTGCCCGGCTCGATCCCCGCCGCGGGCGTCGCGTCGCTCACGGCGCGATCGCCGGCGGTGCCGGCGCCCCGGTGAACGCGAGGTATTCGCAGGCGCGGCAGAGGTCGGTCGCGGCCGGCTCGCCGCACGCCCGGCAGCGCCCGGCCCGGCTCACGGACTCCGGCGCGAGCCATCGCTCGGCGAGCCGCTCGTGGGTGCGCAGGAGGGCCTGGCGCGTCCCGGGCTGCGCCTCCTCCAGCTGCCAGACGATCTCGCGGAAGCGGTTGCGCGCGGCGCGTCCGGCGTGCGGGCACTCGCGGTGATCGAACGGGATCCCTCTCAACCGGGCGAACAGGTAGACCTCGCGCTCCGGCACCTGAGCGAGCGGGGCGATCCGGGGCACGAGGCCGGGCTGCCGCACGCGGTGCGGTGCCATCCGCACGAGGCGATCGAGGTCGCCGTGGACGAGGTTCATGAGCACGCTCTGCGCGAGGTCATCGAGGTTGAATCCGAGGACGAGTGCCTCGGCGCCGGCCTCGCGCGCCGCCCGGTTGAGCAGGCGCCGGCGCCAGACGCCGCAGAACGAGCACGGTACGGTCTCGGGCCGACGCGCGGCCGCCCGGTCCGTGGTCACCCCGAGCTCGGCCTGCGCGCGGACGATCCGGTGGTCGACGCCGAGCCGTGCGGTCAGCGAGCGCGCCGCGACGAGGGTCTCCGCCCGGTAGCCCTCGATCCCTTCGTCCACGCTCAGCGCGACGAGCCGGACGTGGGGGCGGGTGCCGAGGAACTCGTGGCTGAGCGTGAGCGCCACGGCGGAGTCCTTGCCGCCGGACAGCGCCACCGCGACGGTCCCCCGCAGTCTCGGCGGGAGCTGCCGACGGAGCTCGTGGCCGAAGCGCTCCTCGACGGACCGAAGAAAGTGGCGCGCGCAGACGTCGCGTCCGCGGTACGGCTGGTCGATGACCGGCGGCGCGTCGCACGAGGAGCAGCGCACGAGGCACGGGACCGCGGGATTCTATTTGAGCCCGGAGCGGGACCGCGCGTTCCTCTGCGCGCATACGATTATTACCTGAACCCCGGCCAGACGCCCGCGATGGCCAGCTCCCGGCTGCCGCGAAATCCCGGTCCGTCGCGCGCAGAATCGGGCCCGTCGACCGCCGGCGCCGACCCTCCCAGCTTCAGCGTCACCGAGCTGGTCGGGCGCTTCCAGCGGATGCTGCAGGCGCGCGAGCGCAGCCCGTGCACGGTCAAGCAGTACGGCCACATCGCCCGGGCCTTCCTCGCCTTCGCTCAGAAGCCGCTCGACGAGGTCACGGTCCACGACCTCGAGTCGTATCGGGAGTACCTGGTCCTCCAGCGGCACTACTCGAAGAACTCCGTGTACACCACCGTGCGCGGGCTCACCTGCCTGTTCCGCAGCTTCGGCCTCGCCGTGGCCGACCAGCTCGAGCCGCCCCGGCGACCCGAGCGCCTGCCCCGGTACCTCACGGAGGAGGAGATGCACCGGCTGCTCGAGGCCGTGCGCGCCACCCCGCGCGACAGCGCGATCGTTCACGTGCTCGCCTTCGCCGGCCTGCGCGTGAGCGAGGTCTGCCACCTCGAGCTCGAGGACATCGAGTTCGAGCGCAACATCCTGCACGTGCGCTCGGGCAAGGGCGACAAGGATCGCGAGGTCATCCTCGAGGACCGCACCCGGGCCGCGATCGACCGCTATCTCGCCGAGCGCACGAGCTCCGGCGAGGCCGACCGGCGGCTGTTCCCCGTGGGGCCGGTGACGGTCGAGCGGATCGTCCGGCGGGCCGCCGGCCAGGCCGAGATCCCCCGGCGCGTGACGCCGCACATGCTGCGCCACACGCTCGCGACCGCGCTGCTCGCGCGCGGATGCGACATCCGCTACATCCAGAAGCTGCTCGGGCACGCCTCCGTCGCGACGACGCAGATCTACACGCACGTCGACACGCAGGCGCTGCGCAACGCCTACCAGCGCGCCAAGCCGCAATATTAACCGCCGGGGCCCCTCGGGCCGTTCGTGTCCGAGCCGGCGGTCGAGGTCGCGGTGCTCGGGGCCGGCATCGCCGGCTGTGCCCTCGCCTACCACCTCGCCTCCCGTCGCGTCGGACCCACCGTCCTCTACGACCCGCGGACCCCGGCGGCCGGGGCGACCGGTCGGGCCGCCGGCATCGTCACCGAGCAGCTGTGGAACGACTGGGACGTCGCCGTGACCCGGGCCTCGAAGGAGGAGTACGCCCGGCTGAGCTCGCGCTGGGACCCGTCGGCCTATCGCGTGAACGGCTTCGTGCGCTGGGCGCACGGGCCGGAGGCGTCGCGGGCGCTCACCACCGCGGCCGAGCGGCTGCGCCGCTGGGGCGTCGCGGTCCGTGCGCTCGACGCCCGCGCCCTCGCCGAACGGATCCCGTGGGGACGCTTCGAGGACGGCGCTGTCGGGATCGACGCGCCGGGGGACGCGGTCGTGACCCCGAGCGCGATGGCCGGGATCTACGCCGAGGGCGCTCGCGCGGCCGGGGTCGACGTGCGACTCGGAACGCCGATGCGCTCGCTGCGCCGCGAGGACGGTAGGTGGGAGCTCGCCACCGGCGCCTCCGCCGTGCGCGCGCGCCGGATCGTGATCGCCGCCGGCGCCTGGTCGAAGTCGATCCTCGCGACGCTCGGCCATCCGCTGCCGCTCGCGCCGTACCGGACCCAGGCGGCGGTGCTGCGACCGGCCGGCGGGCCCGACAGCTTCCCCTCGGTCCACGACGTCGACGTCGACGTCTACGCCCGCCCCGAGGCCAACGGCCGCCTCCTCGCCGGGGACGGCACCGAGCTCACCGAGGTCGACCCCGAGACCTACCGGACCGGCGCCGACGAGGCGTTCGTCGCACATCTCGCCGAGACGTTCGGCCACCGCCTGCCCGGCTGGGCCGACGCCGAGCTCGTCCGGGCGTGGGCCGGGGTCTGCGCCGCGACCCCGGACCGCCGCCCGTTCGTCGGGCCCGTGCCCGAGGCGGAGGGGCTGTTCGTGGAAGCCGGGTTCAACGGCTTCGGAGTGATGCGCGCCGGCGGGGTCGGCCAACGCCTCGCGGACCTGCTCGCCGCCGGGGCGCACGACGACCACGCCCTCGCCGCGCTGGGGCCGGTGCTTCCCGCGCGCCGGCGCGCGGCGGCCGGAGCGTTCTCCCCCCGACCCGGCTTCACGCTCGACGACGGCGATGACCCTCGCTTCTGACGCGCGCGCGATCGCGCGCGCCGGAGTACGCGCGGTCGATCCGGCGGTCGCCGTCCGGCGGGCGGTCGCGCGCAGGGCCGGGGGACTGAGGGTCGGCGCCCGGCGCCTCGCCCCCGGCGCGGGAGGGCGCTTCCACGTCATCGCGATCGGGAAGGCGGCGGGGGCGATGGCCGACGCGGCCGCCCGACTCGCCGGAGCGGACCGCCTCGGGCTCGCGATCCCGCCGAAGGGGTACCCGGCGCCGAGCTCCGGGATCCCGGTGCGGTTCGGGGAGCACCCGCTGCCCGGTGCGGGGAGCTTCCGGGCCGGGGCGGCCCTGCGGGCGCTCGTTCGGGCGGTCGAGCCGAACGACGCGGTCCTGTTCCTGATCTCGGGCGGCGGCTCGGCCGTGGCGGAGGCTGCGGTGCCCCCGCTCTCGGACCACGCCGTCCGCGCGACGACCGGCGTGCTGCTCGCCAGCGGCGCCCCGATCGCGGCGATGAACGCGGTGCGGCGACACCTCTCGAGGATCAAGGGGGGCCGCCTCGCCGAAGCGCTGCCGGCCGCCTTCGCGACGGTCGCGATCAGCGATGTCGTCGGCGACGCGCCGGCGGACATTGCGTCGGGACCCACCGTGCCCGATCCGAGCACGTTCGCCGACGCGCTCGCGGTCGTCGACCGCTTCGCGCTCCGCGCCCGACTGCCGACGCCGGTCGTCTCGTTCCTCGATGCGGGCCGCGCCGGGCGCTTTGCCGAGACGCCGAAGCCGGGCGCGATGATCGGGCGCCGCCCGTTCGTCCTCGCCGCCACCAACGCTGTCGCCGTGTCCGCGGCGGTCGAGGCGGCGCGCGGGCGCGGCTATCGGACGAGCCGGCTCTACCGGCCGGTCGTCGGCGAGACGCAGCCGGCGGCCCACCGGTTCGCGCGCCGCCTGGTCCACCTCGCGCGCCGGTCGCACGGGGCGGTCGCGCTGATCGGCGGCGGCGAGACCACGGTGACGCTCGGGCCGCGCCCGGGGCGCGGTGGCCGCAACCAGGAGTTCGCGCTCGCGTCGGCGCTCGACCTCGCCGGACACCGGGCGAGCCTCGTCCTCTCCTTCGGCACGGACGGGATCGACGGACCGACGGACGCGGCCGGCGGGTTCAGCGACGATCGCACGCTCGCGCGCTCCGCCGGGCGCCGGCTCGACCTCGCCGCGACGCTGCAGCGGCACGCCGCCTACGACGCGCTGGACGCGCTCGGGCAGCTGTGGCGGACCGGACCGACGGGCACGAACGTGACCGACCTCCACGTCGGGCTCGCCCGGCCGGCCGTCAATCCGAGTAGGGCAGGAAGTAGTCGGCGGAGTGCGGTTCCTTCCAGTCGACGTAGACGCTCTTGAGCTGCAGGTAGTCGCGCACCCCCCAGACGGTCGCCTCGCCCCCCAGGCCGCTCTCGCGGAAACCCGCGTGGTAGCCCTGCGGCGTCTCGGGCCCGACGCGGTTGACGTAGGTCTCGCCGAAGCGCAGCTCCCGGGCGGCCTTCTCGGCCAACGAAAGGTCGCGGGTGAAGACGTAGCTCGAGAGACCGTAGCGGCTCGCGTTGGCCCGACGGATCGCCTCGTCCCAGTCGTCGTAGGTGAGCAGCGGCAGCACCGGGCCGAAGATCTCCTCCCGGGCGACGACGTTCTCCTCATCGACGTCCCCGAGCACCGTCGGCAGGTAGAACGCCCCGCGGGCGAGCGGCCCCTCGGACGGGGCCGACCCGCCCGTCACGATCGTCGCGCCCGCCTCCACCGCGTCGCGCACGTCCTTCGCGACGGCGTCCCGGGCGCTGCGCGCGTAGAGCGGGCCCATGTCGACGGCGGGGGCGAGGCCCGGCCCGACCCGAAGCGCCTTCGCGAGGCCCGCGACCTTCGCCGTGAAGCGCTCGGCGATCGAGCGCTCGACGTAGCAGCGCTCGGCGGCGATGCACGCCTGGCCGGCGTTCCAGTAGCGCGACCAGAGGGTCGCGCGGGCGGCCCAGTCGAGGTCGGCGTCCTTCCAGACCAGCACCGGTGCCTTGCCGCCCAGCTCGAGCAGGCACTTGACGACCCGGGGCGCGGCGAGCCGGAGCACCTCGATGCCGCTCTCGGTCGAGCCGGTCAGCGTCACGGTGGAGCAGGCGGGGTGCGCGAGGAGCGGCGGGCCGAGGGCGCTGCCGGGCCCGGGCAGGACGTTGAGCACGCCGGGTGGCAGCCCGGCGTCCCGGAACGCCTCGGCGATCAACAGGGAGGAGAGCGGCGTCGCGCTGGACGGCTTGAGGACCATCGTGTTGCCGCCGACGAGCGCGGGCGCGATCTTGCGGGTGACCGTCGCGGCCGGGAAGTTCCAGGGCGTGATCGCCACGACGACCCCGCGCGGCAGCCAGACGAGACGCAGCGACTGCCCGGTCGGGAGGCCCGCGACCTCGTCGCCGGAGAGCGTGCGAGAAAAGGCGGGGTAGTACTCGAGATTGTCGATCGCGCCGGCGACCTCCGAGCGACTCTCGAAGAGCACCTTGCCCATCTCGCGGGTGATCAGGCGCGCGAGCTCCTCCGAGCGCGAGCGCAACCGTTCGGCCGCGCGGAGGAGGATCCGCCCCCGCGCGGCCGCCCCGATCGCTTCCCACGCGGGCTGCGCCCGGACCGCGGAGTCCATCGCGGCCTTCGCGTCGTCGGCGCTCGCGTGGGCGACCGCGCCGACGACGGATCCGTCGGCCGGGTCGATGAGGTTCGAGCTGGCGCGGCCGCCGAGGGGCAGGCTCTGGTTGTCGATGAAGATCCCGTGGACGGGCGTCGCGGACACGACCGCGCCACGGCCGGTCGGGCTATACGGTTGGCCCGCGCCTCAGTCGATCCCGCGCAGGCGCTCGAGCTTCTCGAGGAACTCGACGCCCTCGCCGGTCGTCATCGGACGTCCGTCCTCGCGCGTGAGCGGCAGGCCGGCGGCCGCGCACGCCTCGGCCGGCGACCGCCCATCGAGGAGCGCCCGGACGGCCCGCTGCTCCCGGCGTCCGAAGGCGACTCCTTCCAGCTGGAACTCCTCGAACGCCTCGACCGCGACCGGACAGACGAGCCGGGCGATCCGGGCGAGCTCGACCGCGTAGAGGCGGATCTCCTCCTGGGCGTGGAGGTCGAGGCGCAGCGAGAGGAAATGGAAGAGGTTGTGGAGGTTGGTCTTCCAGTACCATTGCGTATAGTAGGCGACCGGCAGGAGCAGGCGCGCGGTCTCGCGGGCGACACCGGCCTCGAGCGCGCGGGAGTAGGCCGCGTAGGCGTCCCCCGCGATCGAGCTCAAGTCCGAGCGGAACCGCTCGACGACCTCGGCCGGCAGGGCGTCACCGCGTCCCTGGCGGTTGCGGGTCGACTGGTGCCGGACCTCCTCGGCCGGCGGGACCTCGAACTCGTCGGGCACGATGCTGTAGCGCGCGCTGTACTCGTTCGTCGAGCTCGCGCGGTGCCGGATCCACTGGCGCGCGACGAAGATCGGGAGGCGGACGAAGAACTTGTACTCGACCATCTCGAACGGGGTCGTGTGGCGGTGCCGCATCAGGTAACGGATCAGGCCCCGGTCGTCGCGGACCGACTTCGTGCCGCGGCCGTAGGAGACGCGGGCGGCCTGGACGATCGCCGCGTCGTTGCCCATGTAGTCGACCAGGGCCACGAAGCCGTGCGTCAGCACGGGGTAGCGGACCCCGATGATCCGGTCCGCCTCGGGGACGACGGGCCGCACCATCGGCTCCGTGTCGTCGGCCACGGCGCCCGGACCGAGGCGCCGAGATAAAGACCGCCGGAGGGGGGCCGCGCAACGCTCGGCAAACCCTATCTTCCGAGCGCGCGGTCGATTCCCCGGAGGGGCGGACCACGGCGCGCATCTTCATCGGCGTTTCCTGGCCGTACGCGCACGGCCCGCAGCACCTCGGCCACCTCGCGAGCACCTACGTCCCGGCCGACCAGTTCGCGCGGTTCCACCGCCTGCGCGGCGACGACGTCCTGATGGTGTCGGGCTCGGACATGCACGGGACCCCGATCCTCGTCGCGGCGGAGAAGGCGGGAGTGCCCCCCGCCGATCTCGCGGCCCAGTTCCACGCGCTCAACCGCGACGCGCTCGCCCGGCTCGGGATCTCCTTCGACCTGTTCACGACGACGCACACGCTCGTGCACGAGCGGACCGTGGCCGAGGTGTTCCTCGCGCTGCTCGAGAAGCGCCTCGTCCGCCGGCGCACCGAGGAACTGCCGTTCTGCCCGAAGCACGGGCGCTTCCTACCGGACCGGTACCTGGTGGGGAGGTGCCCGTTCTGCGGCTTCGACAGCGCCCGAGGGGACGAGTGCGACCGGTGCGGGCGCCCGCTCGATGCCCGCCAGCTCGGCGATCCTCGGTGCTCGATCGACGGCACGCCGGCGGAGTTCCGCCCGAGCGAGCACTTCTACCTCGAGCTCGACCGTCTCGCGCCGCAACTCTCCCAGTACTTGGAGCGCGCCGGGGGTTCCTGGCGCCCCGGAGTGCTACGCGTCGCCCGGAACTTCATTTCCGAAGGCCTCCACCCGACCTCGATCACGCGCGATCTCGACTGGGGGGTCCCGATCCCGCTGGACGGCTACGGATCGAAGCGTTTCTACGTCTGGTTCGAGGCGGTGATCGGCTACCTGTCGGCCGCCAAGGAGTGGGCGATCCGCTCCGGCCGTCCCGACGCCTGGCGCCAGTACTGGGACGAGCGCGAGCCGGCGCGCCACTACTACTTCGTGGGCAAGGACAACCAGTTCCACCACACGATCGTCTGGCCGGGGATGCTGCTCGGCGTCGGGGGGCTCCACCTTCCCGATGACGTGCCCGCGAACGAGTGGCTGACCCTCGGCGGGGTCAAGGTCTCGCGTTCGCGGACCGAGGAGCGCAGCGCGTTCCTCGTGCCGATGCTGCAAAAGTACCCACCGGATGTCCTGCGGTTCTACTCGGTGCTGCTCGCGCCCCAGCACCACGACACCGAGCTCGACTGGGACGAGTTCGACAAGGTGCGGGACGAGCACCTCGCCAACCAGTGGGGCAACCTGGTGCAGCGCGCCCTCGTCTTCGCGCGCGATCGCTACGACGGCCGCGTCCCGGCGCCGCCGGAGGACTGGCGACCGGACGTGGCGGGCGGCCTGGGCGCCCATCTGCGCGCGGCGCACGAGCGGATCTCCGAGGAGTACGAGAAGGTCCGCCTGAAGGAGGCGCTCGAGCGGACGCTCGAGGAGGTCCGCGAGGGCAACCGCCGCTTCCAGGAGGCGCGACCGTGGGAGCTCGACGGCCCGGAACGGGCGCGCGTCGTCTACGAGGCCCTCTGGCGGATCCGCGCGCTGGCCACCTGGCTCTCCCCCGTGCTTCCGTTCTCGAGCGCCGAGGTGTTCCGGATGCTGGGCTTCTCGGATGCACCGGGTCCCGGCGACTGGGACCGTGCGCTCGAGTCCCCGCCGGTGGGGCAGCGGCTCGGGGTGATCCGCCCACTGTTCCCGCGGGAGGAGGCGAGCCCGGGCGCCGCGGACGCGCGACGGGTCGCTGGCCCGGACGCCGCGCCCGCCCCGCTGCCCGAGTGGCCGCCGCTCGCGGTCCGCGCCGGGGTCGTGCGCGGCGCGTCGGTCCACCCGTCGGCCGACCGGCTCTACGTGCTGGAGGTCGACGTCGGCGACCCGGGGCCGCGGACCGTCGTCGCGGGGCTGCGAACGTCCTACGCGATCGAGGAGCTCGTCGGGCGGCCGATCGTCGTGCTCGCGAACCTCGCCCCCCGCACGATCCGACGCATGACCTCCAAGGGGATGGTCCTCGCGGCCGAGGACGGAGAGCGGGCGGTGTTGCTCTGCCCGCCGGCCGGCGTGGGACCCGGCGCCTACCTGGCGGGCGTGAGCGAGGCCGAACGGGAGATCTCGCACGAGGAGTTCGCCGGAACGCCCCTGATCGTCGCCCGAGCGGTCGGCGCCGGACCGGACGGAACGACCCGCTTCGATCTGGGCAGCCGCGAGGTCACGGTCTCCGGCCGCTGGCCCGTCGGGATCGTCGGGGTCGTCCGGCTCCCGGGACCGGACGCGCAGTCCGGCGAGCTGCTGGCCTTCGGACCCGACCTCCCGGTCGGCGTCGCCGGCGACGTTCCGATCGGAGCGAAGGTCCGATGAGCGACGCCCTCCGGCTCGATCTCCACGTCCACTCGGTCCGCTCGCCGGACTCCCGTCTCACGCTCGACGCGATCGTCGAGCGGCTCCCGCACGTCGGAATGAAGGGGTTCGCCCTCACCGACCACAACTCGGTCGACGGCCACCGCGAGCTCGACGCGCTCCGCGCGCGGTATCCGGGCTACCTGTTCGTTCCGGGGATCGAGGTCTCGACCGCCCAGGGCCACCTGCTCGCCTACGGCGTCACCGAGACGGCCCCCGCCCACCGGCCCCTGGCCGAGACGATCGAGTGGGTCCGCGCCCACGGTGGCGAGCCGGTGCTCGCCCATCCGTTCCGCCGCAGCCACGGCGCGGGACGTCGGCTCGCCGAGACCGCGGCGGTGGCCGCGATCGAGTCGCGGAACGGACACAACTCCGAGATCGCGAACCTGCGGGCCGAGGGCGTCGCGGCGCGCCGCGCGCTCGCCACGACCGGCGGCAGCGACGCGCACGCCCGCGGGGAGATCGGCCGCGCCTTCACCGAGCTCGACCCGTCCGTCGGCTCGGTGGACGACGTGCTCGAGGCCCTCCGCCGCCGACGGGTCAGCGCCGTCGGCGCCTCCCTGGCCTGGCCGGGCCGGCTCCGCCTCGGACTGCGCACCGGACTCCTGCTGGCGAGCCGCGGGTTCCGTCCCATCTGACGGCGGTGCACCGCCGCGCCCCGACGGCTTTAAGGCGAGGTCCCCTGCCCCCCGCCGCGCCGAGGTGGCAGAATGGTTAATGCGACGGACTGCAGATCCGTTTCCTGGGGGTTCGATTCCCTCCCTCGGCTCTCCGTCCGACTCGCTCTCCGGCCGCTCCACCGTTGAGGGCGGCCGCCGCGGGCCGCGTTCGCGCTCGTTCGAAACGCGGGCACGCCGGCGTGCGAGCGCCCCGGCCCGCCCGCATCCCTCCCCCGCTCCGGGCCCCGGGAGCCCAACCGGCGCCGATCCGCGCCTTTCCCGTGAGCGGGGCTGTAACAGCGCCACCGCGGAGCGTTCTTATATGAGGCTCCCGTCCGGCCGAGCGGAGCCGTCCGCGCACCAGTGCGCATCCGGGAGGAGGGCCACCATGTCGTCCCGCGAGGACCGCCAGTACCGCAGCCGCGTCGAGATCCTGCGCGACTTCCTGGGCGCGATGCGGGAGACCGGCAAGAAGACCCGCGTCATCGGGCTCGCCAACCTGAATCCCGCGTCGTACCAGCCGTACCTCGAGTTCTGCCTGGCGCATCATCTGGTCCAGGACACGTCGGCCGGCTACCGGCTGACTCCCCGTGCCGAGCACGTGCTCGAGGCGATCGAGCGGATCGTCGTGCACAGCACCGAGGTCGACGTCGCGCTCGCGGACCTGCAACGAGGGCTCGAGGGGACGAAGGCCGCCGCGTCGACGTCGAAGCCGGCGCTGCGCTACGTCTCGCTGGTGGCATTCCACGAGATGGTCCGTGGTTCGGCCGCCTCCCGCGCGCCGGGCGAAGGCGATGCCGGCGCAACGGCGAGCCCGAACCCGAGCTGGAGCCGCTCGGGAGCCCAGGTGACGGTCGATCCCCGGGCTCGCGCGCCGGCGTTCGGGGGGACGGGATCGACCTCGAGCCGCTCCCGACGGACGCCCGATGATCGACGCGAGTGATCCCGGTTATCCAGCCGAGCCGTTGCGACGCGCGGCCGGGCCGCCCCGGAGGCCGTGTGGGCGGTCGGCCGTCTGTCGGACATCTGCCGCTCCGCGCGCGTCGCGAGCACCGGCGGCCCCACCGTCAATTCTTAGCTACGAGTCGGGCGCCGGATAGCTACAATCTCCAGGAAAGATACTGCTTGTTGGATAACCCGCAAGTCGATAGAGTATCTGTCGTCCATGTCGCTGCGTCGTACCGCCACGTGGGTAGCCTTGGCTCTATCGATCGCTGTGGTCGCGGGGATCGCCCTGCCCACAGTCATGACCGCGATGGGAGGGCTCGCCTCGCCCGGCGTCTCCTCGCATACGACGCCCTCGAGCCCCACTCCTTCGTTCACCCACCTCCAGCAGAACTGGGGCAAGAGCGCCTACGGGGCGGCCCCGCTCTCTAGCTGCAGCGGGGCGCCGACGGGCGTCAACTGTTACAGCCTCGGCACCACCCTCACGTGGACCGCCGTGCTCAACGTCTGCACGAGCAGCTCGAGCATCTGCAGCGGCATGGACCAGGTCCAGATCAACATGACCGCCGCGACCGCCCTCCTCCAGCCCGGCGAGACCTACGTCGGCGGCACCGAGACGGTCACGACGAGCCCGAGTTCCAGTCCGGCGTTCTCGACGGGGCCCTGCACGAGCGTCTCCGCGCCCACCGACTGCGGCTCCGTCCCCTCCTCCTACACGTACCTAGAATGGACCTGGTCGAGCCCGACGGCCCTCAACGGGTTCCCTCAGGCCAACTTCACCTACCAGACGACGCTCACCGCCGCCGGGACCCTCAACGACACCGACATCGCGCACTACACCGTGAACGGGTTCTCCGAGAACCCACCGGCCTACGGCGAGGTGTACGCGCAGCCGGCGTCCCCGACGATGACGACGTCGGTCTCTCCCGACTCGATCACGCTCAGCAGCGCTGCGACCCCCTCGGCGACCGACACGGCGACCCTCTCCGGTGGGTATCTCGCCACCGGGACGATCACCTTCTACGCGTGGTTCTCGTCGACCTCGGCACCGGTGTGCACGGACCTCGTGTTCACGAGCCCCCCGGTCACCGTCAGCGGCAACGGTGCCTACACGTCCGCGCCGTTCACGCCGAGCGGGGCGGGCTACTACTTCTTCACGGCGACCTACTCCGGTGACGCGAACAACTCCGCCTACACGACCGCCTGCGGGGCCGACGGCGAGACGCTCACGGTGACCCCGGCGACCGTGACGATCACCACCGACGTCTCGCCGGCGACGATCAGCTTCAGCAGCTCGCCAACCCCGTCGGCGACCGACACCGCGACGCTCTCGGGCGGCTACCAGCCGGGCGGGTCGATCACCTTCTACGCCTACTTCTCGTCCAGCGCGACCGCGGTGTGCAGCGACCTCGTGTTCACGAGCGCGCCGGTGGCCGTGGACGGCAACGGCGCCTACACCTCGGGACCGTTCACCCCGACGGAGGTCGGCTACTATTACTGGACCGCCTCGTACTCGGGCGACGCGAACAACAACCCGCTGCTCACGCCCTGCGGGGCGGAGGCCGAGCGCCTGGCGGTCGGACCCGCGTCGCCGACGATCACGACGTCCGTCTCGCCGTCCACGATCGCCCTCACCGGGGCGTCGACCCCCTCGGCGTCTGACACGGCCACCCTCACGGGCGGTTACCAGCCGACCGGCTCGATCACCTTCTACGTCTACTACTCGTCGACCTCGAGCCCGGTCTGCAGCGACCTCGTCTGGGCGAGCGCGGCGGTCCCGGTGATCGGTAACGGGGCGTACACCTCGAACGGGTTCACGCCGACCGAGGTGGGCTACTACTTCTGGACGGCCGCCTACTCCGGCGATGCGAACAACACGGCGTACACCACCGCGTGCGGCGCGGCCGACGAGACCCTCACGGTGACCACCTACACGGTCAACATCTCGACCTCGGTCTCGCCGTCCGTGGTGATGATCGGGGACTCGGCGGTCGATGTCGCGACCGTGGGTAGCGGCAACGACCCGACCGGAACGCTGACGTTCTTCGCGTACTACGCGGTCAACACGACGGCGAACTGCACCGATCTGGTGTGGACCAGCGCGCCGGTCAGCATCCACGGCGACGGCGCGTACGACTCGCCGCAGTTCACGGGCGGGGCGATCGGCTTCTACTTCTTCGTCGTGACCTACTCCGGCGACGCCAACAACAGCGGCCTCACGACCGCGTGCGGCGCGACCGGTGAGATGCTGCAGGTCACCCAGTGCGACGAGGGCGTGCCCGGCCTCGGTCCGCTGGCGGTGTTCCGAGCCGACGCGTAGGGAGCTCCTAGGGTCGACCGCGGGCGGCGCTCGCTCCCCGCGATCGACCGGGCCGCACGGCGGCCGTCCGGCCCCGCGGGTCGAACGACGGTCCGAGCTAGGGATTGAAATCCCGGAATCCCTACCACGCCTCCGGGCGCGAGCGGGCCCTGGTGTCGGATGGCGAGCCCTGCGGTGTCGGAGCGAACGAGCCTCGGCCAGCGCATCGGGGCGATCCTGATCGCGGTCGCAGCGATCCAGTTCGTCGGGGCGATGGCCTGGGTGCAAACCGGCTACCCCGGTTACTCGCTGACCCAGAACTACATCAGCGATCTCGGCAACACGAGCAGCTCGCCGCTCCACGTGATCTTCAACGTGTCGATCGTCCTGCTCGGTCTCCTCGCGATCGTCGGGATCGCCCTGAGCTGGGGCGCGTTCCCCCGCGGCGGCTCGCGCCCCGTCGGTTTACTGCTGCTGCTGCTGGCGAGCGTCGCGGCGATCGTGGTCGGCTTCTTCCCGGAGAACGTGAACGGCACGATCCACGACACGGCCTCCGACCTCGTGTTCGTCCCGGGCGGGATCGCGCTCGTGGTCCTCTCCTTCGGCATGCGACGCCCGACGTGGTGGACGCCGATGCGGTGGCCCTCCCTGGTCCTCGGTGCGATCATGCTCGCGTCGATCCTCTACTACGCGCCGACCCAGATGACCAACTCGACCGCCGATCCCGGCCTCATCGAGCGGTTCATCGTCGTGCCGCTGCTCATCTGGGCCGTGGCGGTCAGCGTGCTCATCCTCCGGCGGCCGAGTTGGCCGCGCCTCGTCCGCGCCTAGCGCGAGGAGCTCGCGACCGTGGCCGCGGACGCGGGGAGCGGACCGATCGTGGTCCTCGGCGCCGGCTACGCCGGGCTCGGCCTGGTGCAGGCGATCGACCGTCTCGCGCGGGGCCGAGCGCCGCTCGTGCTCGTCGACCGCCATCCGCTGCACGTGCTGCGGACGGAGCTCTACGAGGTCGGGCGCCTCGCCCGGGAGGGCGGGGACGCGCGATCGTTCTCGGTGCCGCTCGCCGACGTGCTGGACCGCACCTCGGTCCGCTTCCGGCAGGGCGAGCTACGGTCGATCGACCTCGCGGGCCGGACGGTCGCGCTCGACACCGGGACCCTCGATTTCGGCTCGCTGGCGATCTGCGTCGGCAACGTCGCCGCCTACTACGGGGTCCCGGGCGCCGCCGAGCACACCCACCAGGTCTACCGGCTCTCGGGCGCCCAGCGCCTCGCGGCGGCGCTGCGGGAGGTCGAGCGGCGGTCCTCCGCCCTTCCCGGCGAGGCGCGGCCCCGGGTGGTCGTCATCGGAGGCGGCTCGACCGGCACCGAGCTGGCGTCGGAGATCGCGACGACCGACTGGAGCCGCATCGTCGGAGCGTCGGCGCGCCCGCCCGACGTCTTCCTGCTCACCGGGGCCCTGCCGTTCCTGGCCGGCCTTCCGCCGGCCGTCATCGCGCGCGCGGCCGAGACGCTCCGGCGCGTCGGCGTCACGGTCGTTCGCGGCTACAACGTGACGCGGGTCGAGCCGCAGCGGATCTCGATGGCGGACGGCTCGAGCCTCGCCTGCGATCTCGCCGTCTGGTGCGCCGGCCTGGAGGCGCCCCCGGTCGTCGGCGCGCTGGCGGTGCCGCACGGCCGCGCGGGCCGGCTCGCGGTCGCGCCGACCCTGGAGGTGCCGGCCTGGCCCGGGATCTTCGCGATCGGGGACGTCGTCGAGCTGAGGGATCCCGTGACCGGCGCCCTCGTGCCCAGCACCGCTCAGGCGGCCCGGGCGGAGGCGCGGGTCGCCGCCAAGAATATCCTCGCGCGTCGGGCGGATCGGCCGCTGGTGCCGTTCCGCTATCGCGAACGCGGCCTGATCGTGGCGCTCGGCCGGGGGCGGGCCGCCGGCGCGGTGCAGCACGTCACGATCTGGGGCAGCCCGGCGGCCGTGCTCAAGCGGATCGTGGAGCGGGAGTACGCGGGCCGGGTCGGACGGGGCGAGCCGCCGCGACTCGTCTAGCCGCAAAGCGGCTTATGGCGCGGGAGGCTCGACCCGTCGGATGAAGGCGCTGGTCCTCATCGGCGGCTTCGGCACGCGACTGCGGCCGATCACCTACGCGGTGCCCAAGCAGCTGATCCCGATCGCCGGCAAGCCGCTCCTGTACCATGTCCTCGACCTGCTGCCGGCCGACGTCGAGGAGGTCGTGCTGGCGACCGGCTACAAGGCCGAGGAGATCGCCGGGTACGTGCGGGCCCATCCGCTGCGTTGGCCGGTGCGCACCGTGCCCGAGGCGGAGCCGCTCGGGACCGGCGGCGGGATGCGCCACGCAGGGGACGGGATGTCCGACCCGTTCTTCCTCCTCAACTCCGACGTGATCGCCTCCGCGGACCTCGCCGCCCTGCGCGCCGCGCACGCCGCGCGAACGGGCGTCGGGACGATGGCGCTCTTCGAGGTCGACGACCCGCGCCCGTACGGCGTCGCCGCCCTCGGGCCCGACGACCGGATCACCGCCTTCGTCGAGAAGCCGGAGCCGAAGGACGCGCCGTCGCGCTGGATCAACGCGGGGCTGGCGATCTGGGGCCGCCCGGCGCTGGACGCCGTCCCGCCGGGACGGCCGGTGAGCTTCGAGCGCGAGGTCGTCCCCGGGCTTCTCGAGCGGGGCGTGTACGGGTTCCGCTTCTCGGGGTACTGGGACGATGCCGGGACGCCGGAGCGCCTGCTCCACGCCCAGCGCCTGCTCTTCGATGACCACCGGGGGGGCCCGGGCGGCGTACCCCGGGGGGCGTTCGGCACCGGGCCGGTCAGCGCCCTCGCGGGCGCCCGCGCCGCGGGCGCTTCCTTCGGACGGTACGTGACCCTCGGCGAGGGCGCGGTCGTCGAGGCGGGCGCGCACGTCGAGAACTCGGTGCTGATGGACGGGGTGCACATCGCGCGCGACGCCACGGTCCGCGGATCGATCCTCGGACCCGGCGTGAGGGTCGGCGCGGGACGCGAGGTGACCGGCCAGGTGCTCGGCGAGGGCGCGGAGGTCTAGCTCAGCTCGCCGGCCCCGTCACGACGACCTTGACCGCCGTCTCGGGCCGACGCGCGAGGTCGAACGCCTCTTCGATACGCTCGAGCGGGATGCGATGCGTCACGAGGTCCTCGAGCGGGAGCTGCCCCGAGGCCGCGAGCCGATGGACTTCGGCGATGTCCGGCTCGGTGGTCGCGTACGAGGGAACGAGCCGCACCCCGCGCAGGTACAGCGACTGCAGGTCGCCGTCGAGCCGGCTCTCGGGCTCGGGGAGCCCGAACAGGTTCACGGTGCCCGCGCGCCGCACGATCTCGGTGGCCTGGCGCACGACGGCCGGGGCCCCGGTCGCCACGACCGCGAGATCGACGCCGCGGCCATCGGTCGCCCGATCCACCGCGGCGGCGATGGCGCCCGGTGTCCGGGGATCGACGACGGCGTCGATCCCGCCCGACTCGGCTGCCTGACGGCGCCGCGGTGCGATCTCGCTGCCGCCGACCCAGCCCGCCCCGAGCGCGCGCGCGAGGCGGGCGTAGAGAAGGCCCACCGGACCGAGGCCGAGTACGAACACCGAGCCCTGCGGCGGCAGTCCGACCCTTCGAAGGGCGGTGAGCGCGCATCCGGCCGGCTCGAGCAGCGCGCCCACGTCCCAGCTGATCCGATCGTCCAGCGGCAGCACGGCGCCGCGATCGACGTTCTCGCGGGGGACGCGGAACGCCTCGGCGAAGCCTCCGGGATCGATGTTCGTGCGCGAGAAGGTCGGGCAGAACGTCAGGTCGCCGCGCGCGCACACCTCGCAGGCATAGCACGGGACATGGTGGTGCACGAAGACCCGCTGGCCCAGGGCGAGCCCCTCGACCCCGCTGCCCCGATCGGCGACCCGCCCCACGGGCTCGTGGCCGAGGACGCCCGCGGAGCGGTAGCGCCCCCGCAGCTTCTCCAGGTCGGTGCCGCAGACGCCGCAGGCCGCGAGCGAGACGACCACCTCGCCGGGGCCGGCCGTCGGCGCCGGCACGTCGGAGACCTCGACGCCGCCGCCCGGCGCGAGATGCCCGAACCTCATTCCCGGGCGCGCGCCGCGCCGATCGCGGCGTCGACGATCTCGATCGCCTCGTCGATCTCGGCGCGCTGCACGATCAGCGGTGGGATGTAGCGGATCGTCGAGCGTCCGCACGGCAACAGGATCAGGCCCCGCCGGTAGCTCTCCTCGATGACGCGGTCGCGGAACCGGGGCGCCGGCGCCTTCGTCGAGCGGTCGCGCACGAACTCGGTCGCCGTGAGGAGCCCCAGGCCGCGCACGTCGCCGATCTCCTCGTGGCGCGCCTGCAGCTCGCGCAGACGGCCGAGCAGGTAGTCGCCCTGGAGGCGCGCGTTGTCCAGGAGGCGGTCCTTCTCGAGCACGTCGAGCGTCGCGAGCGCCGCCCGCGCCGCGACCGGGTTGCCCCCGAACGTGCTCGAGTGCGCGCCCGCGACGGGGAAGTCGAGGTCGGCGCGCACGACGACCGCTCCCATCGGCAGCCCGCCCCCGAGGGCCTTGGCCATCGTGACGATATCCGGCACGACCCCGTGGTGCTCGATCGCGAACCACCGGCCGGTGCGTCCCATCCCCGCCTGCACCTCGTCGTCGATGAACAGGATGCCGTGCTCGTCGAGGATCGACTTGATCGTCGGGTGCCAGCCCTTCGGCGGCACGACGTAGCCACCCTCGCCCAGGACGGGTTCGACGATCATCGCCGCGACGTCGTCCGGCGGGATCGACGTCTCGAAGTAGAGCTCCTTCAGGATCTTGGCGCAGTAGAGGTCGCAGCTCGGGTACTCGAGCTGGTACGGGCACCGGTAGCAGTACGGTGCCGGGATGTGGTGGCCGCCGCCGACGAACGGCGCGTAGCGGGCGCGTTGCACCGGCTTCGAGCTCGTCAGCGAGAGCGCGCCCATCGATCGGCCGTGGAAGGAGCCCAGCAGACCGAGCACGATGGGGCGCTGACGATGCCAGCGGGCGATCTTCAGCGCGGCCTCGGCGCTCTCGGTGCCGCTGTTGGTGAAGAACACCTTCTTGGGGAACGCGCCGGGGGCGATCCCCGCGAGGCGCTCGGCGAGCCGCACCTGGACCTCGTAGTAGTAGTCGGTGCCGGCAAAGTGGCTGAGCCGGCCGACCTGGTCGCGCACGGCGCGAACGACCTCGGGGTGGGCGTAGCCGAGCGCGTTCACCGCGACCCCGGCCGAGAAGTCGAGGAGCCGGTTGCCGTCCACGTCCGTGATCCACATGCCGTCCCCGGAGTCGGCCACGATCGGCGCGACCCGGGTCGTGGTCATGAGCGCGGCACGATCGCGGGCGATCAGCGCGAGCGCCTTCGGACCGGGGATCGGGGTCCGGAGCACGACCCCCCGTTTCGAGGGGTCGGGCGCGGACGGCGCGGCGGACGGCGGAGGAGCGCTCTGGCTCATCGGTGCACCGGCCCCTTTACGCGCGGGCTGAGCCTAAAGGCTTGGGGGCCGGCCCGCCGCGCAGCGCGAGTCCAGCGGCTCCCTTTATGCCGTTCCACCGGGGTCGCCCGCGTGGATGGGGGCCGCGCGGGAGAAGGCGGACCGAGAGAAGACCGGGCTCGAGGCGATCCGCGAGGTCGTACCGGGGCGCGCGGTGCTCACCGAGCTCGCCCGCGGCTTCCTGCTCGTCCAGGAGTCGAACCGCGAACGCGCCGTCCAGTTCGCCGCGACGTTCCTGCGCGAATGCACGGGGACCGCGCCGCCCGAGCGGATCGAGGGGACCCGGCCGGTCACGGTCGCTCGGCTGCGGTTCGGCCGGTCGGGACGCGGGCCCGTGGAACCGACGAACGGGCCGCCCTGACGGGCCGGGGGGCCGTCGAGACGGCGCGGGCGCGGACCGCGAGGTAGGCGGCGAGATCGCTCGGGAACGAGCGACGCGTGAGGCATACCCGCACGCCGGCCGGCTCCCCGAAGAACGAGCCCGGGCACACGAGCACGCCCGCCCGGAGGCAACGTCGGCCGAAGGCGCGCCCGTCCGGCCCGATCGACGTGTCGAACACGGTCGACCCACCGCCGCCCCGATCGCCCGGAGTGGCCCGATGCCAGAGGGCCCGGTGTCGGTCGACGAGCCGACGCACGATCGCCAGAAGGCGCTCGCGCTCCTCGAGGATCGTGAGCGCCGTCGCCACGGAGTGCGGCGGCACCCGATCGGTCACGAGCCCGTGGAAGCGCGCGAACGATGCCGCCTCGCGCTCCGGCACCGCGAGAAAGCCGACGCGCAGGACATCCGCACCATACACCTTGGTGAACGAGCCCGTCGACCATAGTCGGGGCCACCCCCAGCGCTGCACGGACGGTTCGCGGGTGAACTCACGGAACGTCTCGTCGACCACCAGGGCCCCGGCGCCGTCGAGCCGTGCGCCGAGATCCTCGCGGGGCGCGAGCCACCCGGTCGGGTTGTTCGGCCGGGACAGGAGCGCGAGCTGCGCCGGCCGGCCCGGGCCCACGAGGCGATAGCCCCACCAGCGGGCCGTGTCGAACAGGGGCGGGTACTCGGGGAATGCGATGCGGCAGGCGCCGACCGGACCGGGACCCTGTCGGGCGAGGTAGGCGATCGCGAGCGCGTTCGCCTCGCTCGCCCCGTGGGTCAGGAACAGCCGATCGTCACCGACGCCGAGCCCGTGGGCGAGGCGTCGACGCAATTCGGCCTCCGAGGCCGTCCGCACCTCGCGCGCGGTCGGTCGCGGCAGCGAGAGCGAGCCGTTCATGCCGCTCTCCGCGAGATGGTGCGGGACCCCCGCGTGGCGGTCGATGTAATCGCCGAGCGGGAAGCCCATCGCCGGCGCGAGCCGGACGTCGGATTAAGCGACCACGACCGAGCGCCCCGGGCATCTGTCGACCGGTCCGCGTGCCGCGGCCGACGGTCGCGAGCCGCCGGTCGCGACGAGGGTCGATCCGGCCGCGAGCTGACTCCCGCTTCGGCGGATCGCGACCGAGGCGAGGATCTCGAGGACAAGGGCCTCCGGCGGGGAGGTTGCTCAAGTGACCGGCCGCCGGCCCGCCGTACGCCCGGGGCGGGCCGAGTGCGCGTGGAGCGGAACGCTCTAAGCGGCGGACGCCGGGGTGCTCGCGTGCGCGCCCCCGCGACCACGACGCCGTCCGTCCAGGTCGGTCCGAACGGCCGCATCCTCGCGCTCTCCGCCGCCTGGTCCTCCGATGGTGCCCGGCGTCGCGCGGAGGCCCGCCGGGCCGGTCGGTGCGTCGAGTGTGGCGATCCCCTCGAGAGCCACCGGAGCACGTACTGCTCGCGGCGCTGCCGATGGAAGTTCCACGGCCACTATTTCTGGGACTCCGCCCGATCGTTCGTGATGCTGCGCGACGGCTACCGCTGCCGGCTGTGCGGCGCCCGACGGCGGGCCCGCGAGCTCGAGGTGGACCACATCCTCGAAATCGCCGCGGGCGGCGCGGCGCTCGAGTACTCGAACCTGCAGACCGTCTGCCGCAGCTGCCACCGGGCCAAGACCACCGCGTTCCGGCGTGGTCGTCAGCGTCCCGTGCCGGTGCCACCCTCGAGCGACCGCTCGAGCGTGGGGATCGAGAATCCGAGCCCGGTCCCGGTGCCGTAGAGCAGCACGGTCTCCCCGCCGCGGATCGCCCGCCGTTCGACCAGGGCCGGCAGGGCCGCGTACGGGGCGGCGGCTTCGGGCGAGGCGGAGATGCCGTGACGATCGCCGAGCTGTCGCATCGCTCCGAGGATCGAGCGGTCCGTCACCCGGATCCCTCCGCCTCCGCTCTCCCGGATCGCCTCGAGGATCCGCTCGCCGGCGAACGGCGCCGGCACGAGGAGCCCGGGGGCCAACGTGCGGGGCTCGTCCCAGCCCGCGACCTGCGTCGCCCCGTCGTCCAGGGCCCGTACGACGGGGGCGCAGCCCTCGGGCTGGATCGCGTACAGGCGGGGGATCCGCTCGAGGAGGCCCAGCGACCGGAGCGTTCGGAAGGCGCGCCACATTCCGATGAGCCCGGTGCCGCCGCCGGTCGGGTAGAGGATCGCGTCGGGGAGGGCGTCCGCGCCCAGTTCCTCGAAGATCTCGAATCCCATCGTCTTCTTTCCTTCCACCCGGTACGGCTCCCGCAGCGTAGAGAGGTCGAAGGCGCTGCGCGCACGCTCCGCCTGCCGGGCGGCCGCTCCCACCTCGCGCAGCGTCCCGGGCAGCGCGATCACCTCGGCGCCGAATGTCCGGGCGGCCTCGGCGATGGACGCGGGCGCCTGCTCGGGGAGGTAGACCCGAACGCGTCGACCGGCGCGGGCTCCGTACGCGGCGAGCGCGACGCCCGCGTTCCCGGCGCTCGGCACGAAGAGTTCCTCGAGGCCAAGCTCCCGGGCTCGCGAAACGGCGACCGCCATCCCGCGGGCCTTGAACGAACCGGTCGGGAGGCCGCCATCGTCCTTCTCGAGGACCCGGATTCCCGGCGCGGCCGAAATCTCTCCGAGATCGAGGATCGGCGACCCGCCCTCCCCCAGGGTGGCGATGTGCCGATCGTCGCGGACGGGCAGCAGCTCCCGGTATCGCCACAGGCTGCGCGCGCGGGCGGGGAGCGCGGCGAGCCAGCGGCGGGGGTCCAGGTGCTCGAGGTCGTACTCCGCGAAGAGCGCCTGCCCGCACGTCGGGCAGACCCCGGTCGGCCGGTCGGGGTCGACGTCGTTGCAGCAGGCCCGGCAGCTCAGCCGCCAGAGCAACGAGCCGGTCGACGTCACGCCGTGGTTCACCTCCGCGGCCGGCGGCGCCCGCGTCCTACCGGGCGCAGGCACCGGGCTCGGATGGGCTCGGCCGGATTCGAGTCCGCACCGTCAGAGAAAGTGCCCGTT